>NZ_QSKB01000009.1:0-74683 GCF_003469085.1 Collinsella sp. AM29-10AC | reverse complement strand
GCGGAAACGCGGGGTCCGTTCAGGCTGTTGCGCTGAGATTGAAAATCAACCGTCCCTCTTTTTTCAAAATGTCGCGCACCTCGTTCTTAGTAATCGGCTTTTCAAACAACGAAAGCAAAGCGAACGAAAAATCATTAACCGCACACATTCTATGGGTGGCACAACTCAGCAGTACTCTTAACCCCTCTTTTGAGCGTCCGACTTCTTTAACAAACGAACTTTTAACCAATTGAAAACCGTTATCGTGCATTACATAATCGGCATCGATATTTGTATTCAGCAATCCATAATGCAACAGTTCTTCTATCGCCCTTGTCAGCTCGAGGTCGCCCTGATCAAGAATAAGAGAAATGCTACAATCGGCCTCCAATAAACGGGCCAACTTAAGGTATACCAACTGGGAAACAGCATAGACATGATGGTATTCAGAATTATAGAAGTAGGCAAATGGCTCAACGAGCACGACAGAGGTCTTGGAATCCAGCCAGATTCGATCAGCTGGATTTAGACTAGTTAGCCGTCGCTTTACTTTGGTCAAATGTCCCTTATACCTGACAGCGTGAATAGAATCTAGGATCCAGGTCACCTCTGAAATATGAAGCCGCTGGGGCAAGTCAATTGTGTCGCTACCGTTTATGACCTCTTGCATATAAAAATCAATATGATGCTCATCAGATAAGGATTTTGCTTCATTTAAAGTTAAACCAGTGCCTGAAACATAATCCACTTCGAGGCGCAAATCCTCATATTGGGACTTCGGCATTACAGAGACACCATACTTATCGGGATGATTCCAAACATCCGACCCCATAACGAGACCAAAATTCGTAAATCCTCTCGTGGAATATGGAACACCACATACCTGTTTTGAATAATTCAAAACATTCTCTGTATAAGCTAAGGTGTTCAGAGCCTCTTCTTTAGTTTCGGTCGGAAAGCCAATCATAAAAAATAGATGAACAGGAATACCCGCATTGAGACAATCATGGACATTGCGATCAATCCAATCAACTCTCGTGTTCTTCTTCATTAGATCAAGAACTCTTTGGTTGTATGACTCGAGGCCAAACTGAATCTGCCTACATCCACTTTGGTATATCTTGTTAAAAACTTCTGTACTTAGGGTTGGAGAGAACCTCGTTTCTCCATGCCAGAAAAACGTTTTTCCCGATGCGTTTATTTCATCCGCGAGTTGCTCCATTCTTTTGCCTTCGAATGTTTCATCCACAAAAGAGAAAACTCTCGTGCCGTATTTTTCATTTAACCGACACATTATTTCAAATACTCTCGATATAGGCATCTTTCGGTAACAACCACCGGTGGCACCGGGAATGGTGCAGAAGGCGCAATGATTAAAACACTGCCTAGAGGAATAAACCGGCAATATTAACTCAGGCATGAAGTATTTAGAAAGGGCGAAGCCATCGAAATCGGGAACTGTATCGTTGATAAATGTTTGCTCAATCCGATGGTTTTTATATATCTTTCCACCTTTAGCATGGCAAAGGTTTGGAACACAGTCGAGATTGTCATCACCAGAGTCAAGAGCCTCAAGAAGACGTGCAAGCGGCTCTTCGCCGTCATACATCATTATCGAATCAATGTATTCAAAAAAGGGATGCCATTCTTTCATGCAGTCATCTGCTAAACGAGTAATGTAATTGCCGCCCAATGAGACGTGTTTAACAGATGGACATTCTTCCTTAATCAGTTTCGCTAACGTAACTGCAGAAATCAATTGGAAACAGCCGCTCACCGAAATCCCAATAAACTCGAATTTTTCCCTCTGAATACGCTTAAGAAAGGCAGTTTCATAGAAGGAAATAAACGGATTATGCAAGGTATCCGCAAGCGATTTCATTATTTCTGGTGTCGAATAATAATCATAGGGCAGATCTATGGAGTTGAACGTGTATTTAACTCCATATGAGACGTGATTTATGATATAGAGTGCATTTCTAAAAATGTTTTCAGCATATTGTCTTTCTTTTAGATTAAAGTATCTCTTCGATCTGAAAATATCTTTTGCCTCGTCAACATTAAGTGCCGACTTTTGTATCAACTCGATTGTTAATTGAACATTCGAACTAAACGAATCCTTTGATTCCCGATACCTTTTACAGCACTCTTCGACATGTCTAAAAGATAGGAGGTCATCGTAAAATTCCACGTTTAAGTCAACAATGTCAACTTTGTATTGTTCAACCTCTTGAAGATATGACTTCAAAACAGGCAAGGCAAGATACGGCCCCACTGGACTCCATCCTGGGGGAAATACTAAAAGCGTTTTAGGCATATCAACGTCACATCTTTCGCAAATAATTCAATTGAAACACAACTACCATCATAATTGAAAATACACCAAGTCCTGTAACGAGAATTGAGAACATCGCGATGCTCGTGAACAGCGAAACAAGAAGTGTTGAAATAACAACAGCAACCGATTGCAAAGACTCCCTAATTGAAAACAGGCTTATCGATTCAGATCCGTCTCTCGCCAAATCCTGCAGCGATGTTATGAGAAGCACATCTTGAATGGCGTTTCCGGCACCGACGATAAAAAGGAAAATAAACGATATCCCAGACGCATAGCGATAGCCAAACGCCAGATACGCACCGAGCGCAAGATACGTCACAAAACAATATGATTTAACGCAATCGGAACCACTGATTAAACGACCATATATTGTATTTCCGAACAACAGTCCGATTGTAAGACTACTCTGAAGGAATCCGTATTGTATCGATGACGAGTCAAATTGCAATTGCGCTATAGCTGGCAAAAGAGAATTCAGAGAGCCGAATGCCACGCCACTAGAAATATCGATTAATAGGAAACCAATTGCCAAGTGCTTCGCGCTAAGATCACTAAATGCAGTCCTGTTTTTTTCATTTTTGCTTATTCCCTCTTTATCATTAACCTCGATAACCGACGGAACATCTCGCAGCAACCAGAACGACGCGGCAAAAGAAAGCGCGTCTAATGCAAGAACAGCCTCCGCCCCAAATTGAGCGACAACAAAACCGCCGGCAACTGGCCCCAGAACCATCATCAAATTCTGCAGGAACCCAAACGAATTATTAATTACGTCGCGATTGATACTATTCGTATTGGCTCTTAACAACGAGTAAAAGCAGGGCATTTCTACCGTTCGGCAAAGCGATACCGCGCACGTAATAGCAAACATACTCCATTTACTATCAACAAAAATATAGCAAACGAATAATCCCGCGCGAATTAAGTCTGCCAATCTCATGGCCTGCAGTGTCCCGATACCCATCTTCTGAGGCAGCTGCGCGAGCGCAACTGAAAACAGAGAGGGGGCAAATCTGCAGCAGACCATCAAAGCAGTTGCAGAAACATCGTGAGTTACCTCGTAAATCAGCATTGGCAAAGCAATATTCGCACACCAATTGCCTATTTCGCTTATCCCTCTAGCAATATATAGGACCCGAACCGGACGGCTAGCTCTCAATACCGTGAACATCACGATTAACCTCGTATTTCAGGCCTCGTTCATCCCTTAATAGGAATCCATAATCAACCAAGTACCGCCTCAACACGGCATAATCAGGATAGAGCTGTGACAGCACACGATTAACCTGAAGCTCCGTATAACTTGTATTTAATTCAAAGAAAGAGACGGCCCATAGCAGCATGATTCTTTTATAGCTTTCCTTTTTTGGAATTGAAACCAGCTCGCCATTCTTGAGAAATCGTTTTTTAAAGTCTATTAGCTCATCCATTCACATCCTCCATTTCATACGCATCTAATACTAAAAATGCATACGCTTTAGGTCATCGCATTCAGCTTCTTTATTCGAACTAAACTCGAACTAATCTAAATTATTTGCTCAGACACTCTTCGAAAGCTCGTTTTTCACTCTGAGTAAAATGCCCTTCCCAGTCAGTCCACGAACAGGAAGGCAACTCACAACGAGCGGAGTCGAAGCCCTCTGCCGTCGGTCGCTCAAAATGCACGATAACCTTTTCAATATCGCCATCTGTAATCAGGTCAGAATGAATGACCTCGGTTCCATCTTCGAATGTCATATACGGGTACATCACGTAAACCACCTCGCAAACATAAATCCAGTTTAGCATCAAGCTATTGCACCAAAGACAGCAGGCCCCCTTGATGAGTTGATGGTATCTGTTAAATGTCACGTATGATTCACATCTGGTGGGTACCCTGATGGCTACACGAAACGAAGCAGATTTACACCGGGAGGACCCCGTATGACAACCAAGTACACCGACGCGCCGCGCACGCGCGTCATGACGCCGGCATCGCTCAACAACGGCGTGCACGAGAACCATTCCATCGGACAGACCATGGCCATCGCGCCCAAAAAGGGCCTGTTCGATGACATTTCCATTCCCCAGATCATCGCCGGCGCCGCAGCTGCCGCCACGAGCGTGGCGCTTGCCTCCAAGATTGGTAT
Source organism: Collinsella sp. AM29-10AC (assembly GCF_003469085.1). NCBI lineage: Bacteria > Bacillati > Actinomycetota > Coriobacteriia > Coriobacteriales > Coriobacteriaceae > Collinsella > Collinsella sp. AM29-10AC. The sequence continues at coordinate 70,237 of NZ_QSKB01000009.1, read as the reverse complement.
CGCTGGTTCAGTAATTGGTGCCGCCGTGAGCTCGGTCATCACCGTTGTGTCCTCGCAGGTCTACCGCCACTTTATCTCTGCCAGCGCCGAAGCCCTCAAAGGTACGCACGCCGCCGTCGACTACCCCGCCGGCGCCTATGAGCCCGTTGAGCTTAATGCCGAGGAGCACCTGGGCGGCGCCGCGACTACGCAAGAGATGCGTCAGGTCGCGGGACGCGCGACCACGGCGCGCGTCGCCCCCAACAGCCTGCGCGCCAAGGCGGCGGAAGAGCGCAGCCAGACGCAAAAGAAGGTCATCATCTTCTCGATCGCCATCGCCATCGTCGCGGTTATCGCCTGCGCCGGCGCCATCCTTATAACCACCGCCGGTGAGGGTCTGGGCGAGCGCCCCGAGCCAATCCTTTCGTCGCGCACGACCGAGCAAGACGCGGACAGCGCCGGCCAATCGCAAAGCCAGCAGAACGACTCACAGGCCAACTCCGCACCCACCGATTCTTCCTCGACCACCCCTGATCAGTCGCAAGGCACCGATTCCTCTTCGAACAGCGGCGGCACACAATCCGGAACGACCGACTCCAGCCAAACGACCGACGGCTCTCAGCAGAGCACGGGTGACCAGACGAGCGGCAATGCATCGGGCACGGGCTCAACCGACAACAGCAACACAAACAGCTCGAGCGGAACCGCATCCGGCACGGCATCCGACAGCTCGAGCCAAGGCACGACATCGGGCAACTAAGCACGATCGCCTCTCACAGATAACCGACCTGTATAACGGGCGCGAACCGGCAACGGTCGCGCCCGTTTGCTTTGGGCGCCGAGGTGGCAAGCCCTGCGCGATGGCAAGATGCTTTGGTGTGTAAAGAGGAGATTTGCCATGAGCAAGACAATAGTTAAGCCCACGCTATCGCTGGGCAACCACATCTATCTGTATCGCCTGCTGCGCGATGCGATTGGATGCGGCAAGCAAACGTTTATGACACAGGTCGAGGAGACACTCGCCGCTGGCGATATGACCGCTTATGACCTGGGCTTCGAGTCCACGCGCGAGCTGCTCGAGGAACTCGACGACTGCATTAAGCTGACCGTCTTTAAGGGCGGACGTCTGTATGCCACCGTCATCGCCAATGAGGCCTGGGATGCTGCCCTTGCCAAGGGCGAGGACAAGCCCAAGGCCGCCAAGGGCGCCAAGCAGTCCTACAAAAAGAAAAAGCGCGGCGAGAAGGACCTGAAGGCCGTGCGTCCCAAGCACGTTAAGCGTCCCGAGCCCGAGTCCGTGGCCGAAGTCGCTCCGGAGCCCGAGCCCGAGGTAGAGGCTGAAGTCACTGCTGAAGTAACGGCAGAGGTCGAAACTGAAATCGCTGCCACGACCGAGCCCGAAGTCATGGCTGAGCAGGAAGCCGCCGTTGAGCTCAACGAGGTTCCCAAGTCGAAAGCCGAAGAAACCGCCGGCCAACCCGAGACGCCTGCGTTCCAAAACAGCGATGTCTTTGGCGACAACGCCGAGGACGACCAGTCCGACGAGCCCGCGAATCAAGACGCTACCGAGGCGACGCCGGAACCCGAGACGCCGCAGCCCGCCATCTCGCTCACGGTTGTCTATGACCCCGAGAACGCCAACGCCGGCATCACCACCATGGTATCCACGCCGGTCGAGGCCAAGCCGAACGTCGAGGCAGAGGACACTCCGCAGGCCGGTGCCAAAACCGGGACCGAAGACACGTCCATCTCCGTGGAACCGACAGATTCCATAGCTAAGCCAGAAGCGGCATCTGAGTCTGCACCTGTCATTGAGTCCGCATCCGCACCCGCCTGTGACCAGGCTCCCACACCTGCACCGACTCCGGTCCCCAATTCAGCACCGGCCCCCGCTCCCGCAGCACCGACCATCCCCGGGGACTTCCCCATCGATTTCGCGACCGAGGTCTTCTGCCCTAGTCCGCTGCTGCACCAGCTGTCGACTTATCTCCCCTACGGCGCCGACACCCTCGGCATCGTCGGCGAGTACTACTGGATCGCTCGCGAGCGCGGTACCATCGAGGCTGGCCGTAACCGCGCGAGCTTCCCCCTGCGCTACACACAGGCCGGCAAACGCCACGAAGTCACCGTACGCATTCGCCGCAACACCACCGGCGGCCTCGGAGCCACCTGGGCCATCGACAAGGTCGAAGCCCCGGTCGAGTAAAAAACGGCCTCGGATAGCCAATTGACCATCCGAGGCCGTTTGAATTCAGGCCTTTTAGTTGTCATCGGCGCATATAGACACCAGAGAAGCAAGCTCATCCTCAAGTTGCGGAGCAAAGTATCTAAAAGAAACCTGCGCTCCAGTCGGTATCGACTCAATCATATTCGCAGCATTATCTGAAACTCGGTACGATGCAGTTTCACCTGTCTTCAAATCCTCTATTGAGCAGACAGCGTCTTCAGCATCAATCGACCTAAGCACGCCTTCTCCTTGTAACATCACATCGGCATGCCCGCCAGCTATTTCTAATGAACCTGAGTCTGTCGCAGTCACTTCTCCGGAACCTCCGCGCGATATCTCTTCCTTTGTTGAACAGCCCACCAATGAAGCCATCAGCACCAAAGACAGAGCTAGACGAATCGCCCTACTTCGAAAAAGTCGTTCCATAAGTCCACGCATAATAGCTCTGATCATACTTCAGGAAGGATAAAGATGAATTCCAGCCGTCCGCTATGCCAATCATCTGCCTTGTCTCTCCAGTTTTCTTACCAGTAAGTGTGGCGTAAGCCTCCGCTGTTACAGAATGGGCTGATCCGTTGTACAAACTCGCATGTAAAACATTCGGTCTATTAGAGTTAATCTCATTTTGAATGCTCGCGATAGCCGGAGAGGAGACAGTGCGGGCGATAAGAGTACTTCCTCTGCTTGCGCAGTAATTTGTAAACCCCGTTGCACAGGTTGATATCGGCGTTCCGCCCAAAACAACGCCGGGAACAGTCTGTTCTTCATCGGAAAGAGCATGGGTATTGGTGTAATTCCATATCTGCATATATTGCGAAGGGTCGCTATATAAATTGGCAATGCCATACAGTTCCGCAACGTTCGAAAAAGCTGTCACCATACAAGCATAGTGGGCAGTAAGCCTCTTAATCTCGCTTTCATCATATGACATAAACTGAGAAATGGAACGAAATCCAGATACTGTGTAATCCTGCATTTGAGTTGCGTAAATTACGACATCGTTCCAGCTTGAAGGTTTATTCGATAAAACGACAGGCCGTCCTTCTATGGAAACAGCCGGGATTGTTCTTCCGCAATTTGTTGTTATTGAACCGTCCAAAGATTGCACACCGAATTCGAACGGATTGATCATTACGACTGGGTTATTGAAAGAATAAGACTCAACACCAAGATCTCCTCCCCGATCCATAGGGCTGACTAAGCCGTCACCAAAACGGTATCCCGTAAGTATTTCATCATCTGAAGCATCTAAAACCAAATAGCCCGCGGCTCTATTGAATGTCACAACCGGAACAATGTAGCCAAGCGGGGACCCATCAACGTCTACAAAAGGAATAGGGTCAGAAGGCGTATACGAAGAGCCGAGGAGTCCCTTTATATATTTATCGGCAAGCTCTTGCGCAATTTCTGAAGTAAATTGTATCTGCTCACCATCAATATTGCCCGTCGAAGCAAAAACCTCTTTCGGACGTGCGGCTAAGGCGACAATTGAAGACGCGACAAGTTGCAGAAAACGACGACGCGAAAGCATATGTTCTTCTTTCTAGAGGAGCGACTTATAAGATACTCCTATTCTATAACCTTTTTTGTAACGTTACAGCACTGGTTATATTTCAATTCGATTTGCTTATGTCCTTGTAACCCAATACGTCTTTACGTTTTAAACGGAATTAGAAAATCACTCATAGCAAAAACGGGCTTTAATCCCAAAGAGATGACTTTGATTATGAATCAAACCAGCAGCCAGGGCATAGCTGCAGTGCAATTGCTACAAGAAAGGCCGCCCTTGCTGGCGGCCTTTCTACTTGCTACTAGTCACGCGTGAGCTTGCGGTGAATACGATGCGGCTGGGCTGCGTCCTCGCCCAGGCGCTCGATGCGGTTGGCCTGATAGGCCTCGAAATTGCCCTCGAACCAATACCAGTTGCCCGGATTCTCGTCGGTGCCCTCCCACGCCAGAATGTGCGTGGCAACGCGGTCCAGGAACATACGATCGTGGCTAATGACCACCGAGCAGCCCGGGAACTCGAGCAGCGCCGCTTCGAGCGAGGAAAGCGTCTCGACGTCGAGGTCGTTCGTGGGCTCGTCGAGGAGCAGCAGGTTGCCGCCCTGCTTGAGCGTAAGCGCCAGGTTCAGACGGTTGCGCTCGCCGCCGGAGAGCACGCCAGCGCGCTTCTGCTGGTCCTGGCCCTTAAAGCCAAAGCTCGCCACATAAGCGCGGCTCGGAACCTCGGTCTCGCCGACCATCATGTGGTCCAGGCCATCCGAGACGACCTCCCACAGGTTCTTGTCGGGGTCGATGCCGGAACGGTTCTGGTCGACGTAAGAAATCTTGACGGTCTCGCCCACCTCGAGCTCGCCCGAAGTCAGCGGCTCCAGGCCCACAATCGTCTTGAACAGCGTGGTCTTACCGACACCGTTGGGGCCGATAACGCCCACAATGCCGTTGCGCGGCAGGGTGAACGAAAGGTCATCGATGAGCACGCGGCCATCGAACTCCTTGTGCAGGTGATGGGCCTCGAGCACCTTGTTGCCCAGACGCGGGCCCACAGGGATGCGGATGTCGGTCCAGTCGAGCTTCTGGCTGGCGCGGGCCTCGGCCTCCATCTCCTCGTAGCGAGCCAGACGGGCCTTGTTCTTGGCCTGACGAGCCTTGGGCGAGCTGCGTACCCACTCGAGCTCGGCCTCCATGCGCTTGGCGAGCTTGGCATCGCGGTTGCCCTGCGCCTCGATACGGGCGGCCTTGGTCTCCAGATACGTGGAGTAGTTGCCCTTGTAGGGATAAAGGTGGCCGCGGTCGACCTCGCAGATCCACTCGGCGACGTTATCCAGGAAGTAGCGATCGTGCGTGACGGCAAGCACCGCGCCCTGGTAGTTGTGCAGGAAGTGCTCGAGCCACAGGATCGACTCAGCGTCTAGGTGGTTTGTGGGCTCGTCGAGCAGCAGCAGGTCGGGAGCCTCGAGCAGCAGCTTGCACAGGGCCACGCGACGGCGCTCGCCGCCGGAAAGCACGTTGACCGGCATGTCGGAATCGGGCAGCTGCAGGGCGTCCATGGCCTGGCCGAGCTTGGAATCGATATCCCAGCCATCGGCGGCATCGATCTCGTCCTGAAGCTTGCCCATCTCGGCCATGAGGGCGTCCATGTCGCAATCCGGGTCGCACATTTCCTCGCCGATCTTGTTGAAGCGATCGACCTTGGCGATCATGTCGCCAAACGCCATGCGCACGTTCTCGATGACGGTCTTGTCGTCATCGAGCGGCGGCTCCTGCTGCAGGATGCCCACGGTGTAGCCGGGGGTAAGCCTGGCATCGCCGTTGGAGACTTCCTCGATACCGGCCATGATCTTGAGCAGGGTCGACTTACCCATGCCGTTGGGACCCACAACGCCGATCTTAGCACCGGGATAGAAGCTCAGGGTCACGTCGTCAAGAATCACCTTGTCGCCATGGGCCTTGCGAGCCTGATACATCTGGTAGATAAACTCCGCCATTTGCCTGTTTTATCCTTTCTACCTGCTGTTTCCCTATTCTTGATTCGCTTTAGTGGAAACAAAATGAGGAAACCAGCTCTGAAACTTAACGAAAAAGGGGCATGGTTGCCCACACCCCCTAATACTACCTGGGAAAAGTCCCTCTTAACACACTATGAACTGCGTACGCTAGTTTTCCGCAACCTTAGCGAGCGGCTCGCTGCGATTTGCGCCACAGCAGATACGAATAGACGTAGGCAGCTCCAGCTGAACCAAACGCCAGAACCGCAATCACCGCAGCGACGACTTCACTCGAAAGCACGCTACCCGCCACGCCCATCACAATCAAACCAACACCCAGCACCATAAAGCAGGCGCCGCCAAAGCGCTGCGTGCGTCGCCAGTTTTCGGGGTCGGCAAGCGCCCAAGGTGTCTTGATACCGAGCGTATAGTTCTGCTTCACACGCGGCAAGTAGTTGCCTACGCCGATGAACAGCAAACCGACAACACCGGAAATCAGCACGTTAACCGAACCGACCGCCGGCACCACGCCCCAGACCGTAAGCTCACCCAACCAGCTTATGGCACACATGAACAAGGTGAAGGCGATTACGAAGCCCTGATAGAACTTGCCCGAGGTCCGATACGCCTCACCTTTGGGGTCGATGCGCGGCACCACGCAGAACATTGCGAGAAGCGCCAGAGGCAGCACGCCGAGCGCGGAGGCCATCCAGCTAGGACCCCAACCGTCGACGGCGCCGTTCGCGCCCCAGTGCGTGGGAATCTGCGCAGGCAAGCTCGGCATCACCATGAGGTGCGCTACGACATTGGCGACGCACAGAGCGACCAGCGCAACCCACACGCGCGACGATACCCCCGTGGGGTGAATGCCCTTGTTTTCGTTATTCATCCTTATCACCTTCAGTGTTTGTAAAGCCCATAAACCAGCCAATTAAATCCTGCATGACGGTGGTGTTTAAGCTGTATACGATGTTTTGGCCATGGCGCTCGTCGGTCACCAACCCGGCGTTTTTGAGCGTCGCCAAGTGATGGCTCAGCGACGGCTTACTGATATCGAAATGCTCGGCAAGCTCCCCCGCCGTGCAATTGCCTTCGCGCAGCAACTCCAAAATGCGCCGTCGCGTTGGATCGGCAAGCGCCTTAAAACCCTCTCCCGGCATAAGACCTCCTCTCATCATCTCTCATGACGTGCACACTATACTCGATATTTAGATGTTTGTCTAATTATCTAATTTGATACTAAGTATAGAACATGCGTTCGTTTTTAGATACAATGGGCCAAGAAGCAGATGGGTCAGCTCCCTCTTACCAAGAAGGAGATGGACTATGAGTATTAACGATGTCCTGACGTTGTTGTTGCTTGTAATCGCGGCCGTGGAGCTCGGCATCCACATTGGGGGTCGAATGAAATAGCCGCCTCCGCGTAATGCGAAGACGGCCACTTCTCACGCCATAAACGTGTTTCGGAGTTGGCTAACCCGCGGCAACGGGTGCCATCTGCTTCATCTTATGCGAATCACCGCCTCATTTCAACAAGCCCCTAGGGCTCAAATGGAATCGCGATAATACCTATAATGGTGATAGCTAAAACACGATTCGCTTCCCCATCGGAGGATGTCTATGACCGAAACCGCCGCTCTCGTCGAGACACGCGACACCAAACTCGAGATCATCATGGGCCGTGAGGCACTCGATAGACTCGCCAACGCCACGGTGCTGGTGCTCGGCTGCGGAGGCGTGGGCTCCAACTGCTGCGAGGCACTTGTCCGCGGCGGCATCGGTCATTTTGTGATTCTGGACAAGGATATCGTCGCGCCCAGCAACATCAATCGACAGGCCATCGCCTTTCACAGCACCGTCGGCAAGCGCAAGGTTGACGTGATGGAAGCCATGATCCACGACATCAATCCCGCCGCCAGCGTTATCAAGCGCACCGAATACCTGCTGAGCGACAACATCGACGAGTTCTTCGCGGGCGTTTTGGAGCAGACGGGTGGCAAGCTCGACTACGTCGTCGACGCCATCGACACCATCTCGGCCAAGCTCACCATTGCCAAATATGCTCAGGACCATGACATCCGTTTGGTTAGCTCCATGGGCGGGGCCAACAAACTCCATCCCGAGTGCCTCCGCTTTGCCGACATCTTCGATACGGTACGTGACCCCATGAGCCGCATTATGCGCAAAGAATGTAAGAAGCGCGGAATCAAGAGCCTACACGTACTGTTTAGCTGCGAGGAATCGGTTAAGACACAGCCCCGCGATCCTTCCAACATCCACGAGCGCACCGAGCTGGGAACCGCCAGCTTTATGCCGCCCATCATGGGCCAGATGATCGCCGGCGAGGTTATCCGTCAGATCAGTGGCCGCGGCACCGAGCGCGTGCGCGCCGATGGCCAGCGCCTAGACTAGCGGAGCGCGCCGAGATGGAGCCCCGGTTATTTGATGCACACTGCCATCTTGATCTAATGGCTCACCCGGACGCCGTTGCCGATGAGGCAACGGCGCTGGGCCTGATTCTATTTGACTGCGGCGTCGATCCGCACGACTTTGCACGCGCCAAGAAGCGCGCCTGCGGCCGTTCAAATATCTTTGCCGGCATCGGCCTCCATCCCTGGTGGCTCGCCGACGGACGATGTGGCAACGCTGAAATCAATCTGCTTTGCGAAGTCGCTGCACAAGAACGCTTGATCGGCGAGGTCGGGCTCGACTTTTCCGCTCGTTTTGCCGGAAGCGAGTCGCTACAAGTACAGGCATTTGACCGGCTCTGCGATGCACTCGTGCAGCACCCTCTTGCCGGGCGCGTGATATCAATTCACGCTGTTCGTTCGGCAGGAACCGTACTGGACGCCCTTGAGTCATATGGATTGCTCACCCCAAGCCCCAACTCCCCCGCCGTCATCTTTCACTGGTTTAGCGGTACCTCGAACGAGTTCGTCCGTGCGCGAAACGCAGGCTGCTATTTTTCCGTGAACGAGCGTATGCTCGCCACCAAGCGCGGTCGCGAATATGCCCGACAGATTCCACTCGACCGTCTACTGCTCGAGACCGATGCGCCGGCCGAACCAAACACAGAAACAAGTGTGCAATCGCTCATCAGATCGCTCGCAAGGACCTCGATGCACATTGCCTCACTCAAAAACTGTGACGCAAAGCGCATCGAGTCGGTAGTTTTAGCAAATGCGCACTCTGTTTTTGACCTTCGCTAACCCCTGTGGGCAAAAATGCCAAGGGACATGCGAATCGCACAACGCAGTCCCTATTGGCAGGCAGTACAATTCGGCAGCATTACACCAATTCGTGCATGAGATCACGGTTGCGTGCATACAATTCGTCAAAGATATGACGACGCGACGCATATAGCTCGTGGGCATCCATATCGGGCACGATTGTTTGTGCAACGCCAAGGACTTGGGCGAGTTCATCCCATGATGCATAGGCGCCACCTGCGAGAGCTGCCATGATGGCATCACCGAAGCATGCGCCCACCGTAACCTTGGCAACCGAGACCTCGCGCCCGCATACGTCGGCGATAGCCTGCATCCAAACTGGATTCTTGGTTCCACCTCCGACAAGCATAATGCGCCCAATTGGCAGTCCATGCTCTCGCTCGATAATGTCGACATGGGATGCAACGGTATACGCGACGCCTTCCAAGGCGGCGCGAACCATATGGGCTCGCGTATGCCTTCCGGTCAGGCCAAAGAAGACGCCACGTGCCTCGGGATCGTTGAGCGGAGTACGCTCCCCCGCAAAGTACGGCAGGCACAGGAGCCCATCGGCACCCGGCGCCACATCGGCGGCATCATGCGCCATGACCGAATATGCATCGGGGCCACCGTGGCCCTCGGCCTCCACGGCGTCGCGATACAGCTCTTGGCGCAGCCACGATGTGAGTGCACCCGCCGTATTGGTCCCCGCGCAGATCCCGTAAGTTCCGGGAATGATAAACGTCCCTGGCCACAGGCGGGCATCATCGACCATATGATCAGCTAGGTAGATGAAATACGCCGTGCTCCCCAACTGAACCATCATATCGCCGGGACGAAATACACCCGTCGAAATGGCCTCGGCACCAGAGTCGCCCGTTCCCACTAAGACAGGTGTCCCTGCCGCGAGCCCTGTCGCCTCAGCCGCGCGCTGCGTAATCGCCCCGGCAATATCGGTAGCCGACATTACCTCCGCCATCTGGTCAGGCCGGCAGAAACGAGCACATTCCCGAGCATCAACCCTCCAAGTGTAGCGGTCGTATAGGGGAAGAAAATCCTCCGCCAAGTAACGGTCCACCGTAAAACGCCCCGTCAACTTTGCGCATAGAAACGATGATGCCGTCAGGAACTTCGCGGCACGTTCGTGCACCTCGGGCATTTTCTCCTTAAACCATAAGATCTTAGGAGCAATATCTGATGAGCAGGGATCGTGCCCGAAAAGTTCGCGTGCGCGACCTGACCCATATTCGGAAAGGAGCTCGTCAATCTGCGGCTTCGAACGTGCATCGACTCCATACAAAATCGCGGGCGCCAGCGCGTTGCACTCGGTATCGACCGGCACACAGTCGCAACCCAATGCGGAAAGGCCCACGCATCCGATCTGCGCCGCGTTAACCCCCGATCGCATCACCAGCTCGCGCGACAAGCGGCAAAAATCGCCCCACCAAACTGCCTCAGCATCATGCTGGTACCATCCATCACACGGGTTGTCCGTCTCATGTCCACAAGAGGCTTGGCAAACGATGTTGCATCGATCATCGATTAAGACGCCTTTAGAGGCGCTTGTCCCAATATCAATACCCAGATAGAGCGCCATAGGTGCCTACTCCCCTCGCGCCGTACGAGCGGCAGCCATAAAACGAACCACCCGCTCAACATCAATCGGGGCATCCAGCTTTCCGTCGCGCTTTAAGCACGTGCCGACAAACGCGCCATCGTAGTGAGCAAATACGTCAGCCACGGTATTTTCGCGACAACCGGTGCCACATACCACGGGCACTTCGCCAACACGCTCGCGGACCTCGTCGGCAAGCTCGCCCGAAGCGCCACGACCGGCAGCCGAACCGCCGATGACCATCGCATCCGGTAGGCAATTAAAGAGAAGTGAATCGGCAATGTCCGCGGTCGTGCGGTCGTTGAGATAAACCTCGCCCTCGCTCGTGATGAAGTGAAAAAGCTTGAGGTCGTCCAAGCGCAGCGCCGCCTTGCGACGCATGGTGTGAGCGAAATCTCGGTTAATCAGCCCGAGATCACCGGCCCAGGCACCGCAAAAATTGCAGCGCGTGAACTGCGCGTCGACGGCAGCGCACAGCTCGATTGTGGCATCACCATCGTAAATTGCCTCAGCTCCCCAAGGAGTCGACAGATCATGGGACAGAGCCCCGATTACATAGCCCATCGATGCAAGGGTTGAGGGAGAAACATGCTGCTCATAGGGCATCGAGAGCTCATTGGTAATCAAAATGCCATCGACACCGCCCTGCTGCAACGCCTCGAGATCGCGCTTGGCGGCTTCCACGACCTGCGATACGCTTCCGCCCGGGTAATACAGCGGATCGCCCGGCAGAGGACGCAGGTGCAGCATTCCGATAACCGGCTTTTCGTTCTTGAACATCGAAGTTAGAAACGACATAACGTGCTCCTTCATAGGGTTATTGCAGGGACGTTACTCCCCCAGCACCTCGACGTACACTTTTCGCTTCTGCGGACCGTCAAACTCCGCAAGATAGATGTTCTGGGCACTTCCGCACACGATGTGGCCATCTTGGACGGGAAAGAAGCAACTGTTTCCACAAATCATGCTCTTGATATGCCCACAGGAGTTGTTACCGGTGGCTCCATAGCTCGGCAGGAAGTGTGCATGCGCATAGGGGGCATCGAGTGGGGCGATGCGATCAAGCGTCTCCATAAGATCCGTCTCCACGCAGGGCAGCCCCTCGTTTACCACGATTCCGCAGGTCGTATGCGACAAAATAATCGCCGCCAAGCCATTGGTCACCGAGCTGCGTTCGATGGCAGCGTGCACGTCCTCGGTAATATCGATGAACTGGTCCGGAGCAGTCGATAGATAGCTCAATGTCTCGAGCGTCACCATGTTCACTCATCCCCTTCAAGAAAACGCAGGGCATTACCCCAGTAGAGCCTTTCTCGCGCATCATCGCGCATGGGCACGGTATCGAGCGCCCGCTTGAGTTTGAATGCACGGAAGCGCGGCGTATTGCTGGCGAACATCACTTGGTGCGATAGCGCGCGCTCATACCACAGCGGCCCCATATCGACCGTGAAAAGACGCTGCATCATCTCCTCGGGCGAATCGATGTAAGTGATAGAGGTGTCCGCGTAGCAGTTGGGATACTTGAGCAGCATCGCCACGGTCTCGCGCACCCAGGGCCAGCCAAAATGGGTCAAACTAAAACGCACATTTGGATGCGTTGCGATTGTGTGCTCAAATGCAAGCGGGTTACTGCGCGAGAGCTCTGCGCCCGGCTCCCAAGACATACCGGCATGGAAAACCACCGGCTTGTTATAGCGCTCGCACAGTTCGTAAAGCGGCTCGGCCACAGCATCATCGGGGGCAAAACCCTGCTTTGCAGGATGCAGGCAAAGCCCCTTTGCCCCCAACTCGGTAAAGGCGCGCTCCAATTCGTCTGCGGCACCGCTCACCTGCGGGTCTACGCTCGCAAATCCCCACAGACGATCGGGATGTGCGGCAACCAGCATGGCAATCTGGTCATTGGTGCCAAAGTGCCCTCCGCATGCCGTGGTTACATCGAGCGGCATGAGCACGCTCTTCTGCACATCGCAGACGTCCATCTCGACTTGAAGCTCATCCCAATCCATGGGGCCCATATGCCCCATACCAAATTCTCGTGACCAAAAACCGAATCCATCAGGCTCATCACCCGGCGTACAGATCTCGCCGTAGAGCATAGGATGGACCAACATGTCGATAACCATTTCGTACTCCTTTCCAGGCATTTGACCCTAGTACGGCTCAAACGAACCGATCACTCGGGACGACAGCTCAGCGCCCGCCTTCATACACGCCGGAATATCAAGGCCATCGATCACGCCCTTGGTAAACCCGGCGATATACGAGTCGCCGGCACCCACGGTATTAACGACCTTCTCCGCCGGCACGATCCCGCACTCATAGAAGCGCTCACCGTCATAGGCAATGCTTCCCTTCTCGCCAAGCGTGGCAACCGCAACGCGCGGCCCCAATTCCTGCGCGTGACGTACCCAGTCCCGCAGCTCCGGAGTGTCATCTTCAAACGACATAAATGCGTAGTCAACGTAGGGAAAATGATTCTCGCAGGCATATTCGGGATCCTGGCTGAACACCGAGAAGTCCATAACCACCGTCTTGCCCGCATCATGCCACTCGGGCAGGAGGTCCAAACAATTGCCAAACAGGTCGGTATGAATGATGTCATGCTCTAGGATAAACGCCCGGTCATCTTCATTCGGACGATATGTCTCCATTACGCCATCGATTGCCTCGAGATGCACGCGATCGACGCCGTCTTTCAATGCCATGAGCATCACCGAGGTGTCGCCATCCTCCACCCGCAGATGAGAGATATCAAACCCCTCGGCGGCCAGCGCCTCTCTCATCTTGTCTCCGTACTCGTCCTTGCCGACAACCGACACGGCGGATACCGAAACGCCCATTCGTGCAAGATGGATACCCCAGTCAATGCCATTACCAGTCGGATAGAACACGCCGATGTTTTGATAGACGTCCGCACAGCAAAAACCAGCCGCACACGCTTTAATACCCATGGTCTTCTCCAATGTTCAAAAGGGGACCCACCACATGGCGAGCCCCCTTTTCGCGTTTCGCTTATTGTTTTGCATCGGCTGTCCAAGGCCTCATAGCCAGACCGCCGTACGCTTTCTTAAGCTATTCGACGATTGGTGCTCCGTGGCCCCAAGAACCTTCCATGCCGCACACGGTCGAGGCAAACCCGGCAGCAAAGTCGAGCGCGCGCTCGATGGCCTCGGCGCCACCCTCACCACGCTTGGCGGAATCGAGATAGCACATCAAAAACGAGGTGAGGAACGAGTCGCCCGCCCCCATGGTGTCCTTCATGTCCGTTACCGGTTTAGCCAGCTGGCGGTAATAACGCTCGCCGTCGTAAGCGATGCAGCCCTCGGCGCCCGCCGTAGCCGACACAAAACGCGGACCCAGATCCTTCACCCATGCCAGACGCTCGCGAATCTCGTCCTCACTCGCGGCATCCGCCGCACTAAAGAAAGCAAAATCGACATAGGGCGCAATCTGCTCGTAGTACTCGTCGGTGGAGTCGTCCGAAAAGTCAAAAGAGACCGTGACGCCCGCAGCCTTCAACTTGGGCAGCTCGCGCTCGGTGAAGCAATAGTTGCCCGAATGAACCACATCGAACTGCTTCATGTACGAAAGGTCAAAGCGATCGAGAACATAGCGCGCATCGCCACGGATACCGCCCTCGTTGGAGCCGAGGAAGACACGGTCACCGTCAACGACGGTCACGCGAGCCGCTCCGTTCTCGCCAATCATCTGCTCGCACTTGTCAAGCTCGATACCCTCATCCTCGAGGCTTGTAATGACATGCTCGGCAGCGGCGTCATTGCCAAAAATGCCCATGTATGCAGAGCGTGCGGCACCGCATTTCTTGGCATAAACGGCGAAGTTCACCGCATTGCCGCCGGGATACATGGTGTGGATATGCTCGTAGCGATCGACGACGTTGTCGCCAAATCCGAGCGCGTTAACGTTAAATGCCATGGCCTTTGCCCCTTCTAGTACTCGACAACACCCATATAGCGACGGAAATCGGGATCGTGATCAAACACCTTGCCGCGTGCAGCACGCAGCTCGCAGTTCATGGCGTAGAACAGCACCGGGTCCAGATAGGCACGGACGCTCGCCGGCACGGCTTCCATACCGTACTCCTTGGCATCGAGCACCATCAGCGTATCGGTATGCGTCTTAAGGAACGCAAGGGCGCGCTCGTCCATGGCACGGCACTCGCTGGAGCCCATCTGCAGGAAGTAAAAAACGCCATCCTGAGTAGCCTCGAAGGGGCCGTGGAAGTACTCGGCAGAGTGGATGTAGCTGCAGTGCTGCCACTGCATCTCCATAAGAGAGCAGATAGCGAAACCGTAGGTCTGGCTAAAGTTGGGACCGCTGCCCAGAATGTAGAAGAACTCGTGCTCCTGGCAAAGCTTGGCAAAACGATCGCCTAGCTCGGCATTTACCTTCTCACGTGCCGGGGGAAGAATCTTATCCATCTCGGCGATACCGGCATACATATCGGCAAGATCGGCGTAGCCCTCCTGCTGATCGAGCAGCTCGGCCGCAAGCGACAGCGAAATGCCAGCGGGGACCTCGGCCTGCGGCACGCCCTCGCCCCACGGGTAGACCCACGTGGTCCACTTGCCGGAGTCAATCTTGGATCCAGCGTTGTCGGTCTGGGCGATCACCGTAGCGCCGGCAGCAAGGGCAATCTCACAGCCCTCGACGACCTCGGGGGTGTTGCCACTGTGGCTGCAAGCAATGACCAGGGATTTCTCACCCAAGCGGCGCGGGCGCATGATATCAAACTCGCGAGCCGTATAGATATACGAAGTGAAGGTGGTTGCCTCGCGCTGCAGAAGCTCATGAGCCGGGATCAAATCGATCATGGAGCCACCGCAAGCAATCCAGTAGACGCTGTCGAACTTGCCCTTCTCGGCAATTGCCTCTTTGATCAGATCGTGTGCGTTCATATCCAGTTCCTTTCTTGTTTGGTCCGCAATCAATGACGTTGGCTGCGTGGCCGATAGTTGGTTTAGTCAATCAGATATTTCTCGAATGCGGCCATGTTCTTGGCATCTGCCGCCGCCGGGTCATCGTAGTAACGCCCGTCCGTGATTTCCTGGCCCAGCATGCCATCGAAACCATGGGCATTAAGCGTAGCGACGAAGGCGTCCATATCGTGCTTGCCATCGCCCCACACCAGATGGCCATACGGGTCACCGTCGATAAAGTGCATCTCGTGAATTGCCCCATCACCAAAGGCGGCAAACCAGTCCTCGAGCGTCTCGCCCGCAACGCCCATCGCGGTTGTATCAACCATGGGCTGTAAGTACGGGCTCGCGACCTCGTCAATCATGCGCTTCGCATCGGAAACCGTCGTTACAAGGTTGCTCTCCTCGGGACGCAGGCTTTCCATCGTAAGCACCAGACCGTGCTCACCGGCATACTCCGCCAGAATGGACAAGTGCTCGCGGCTGCGCTTCCAGGCTTCCTCGCGGTCCTCGTCCCAGTCGCCCCAGCCCGAGTTGACGGACATACGGTCGCACCCAAGTACCTCGGCAAGCTCAATGCCGTGCTTAAAGTACGCCAGGCTGCGCTGTTCATGCAGCGGTTTGCGTGCGCAGTACTGCCAAGGATAGACAACATTCTCGGGGCACAGAGTACGATACCTAAGCCCACGGTCTGCAGCCTTTTTCGCCAGGACCTCAGCCTCAAAGTAGCCCGTGTGGTCGAGCGTCACATGCGGCTCCGCACACCACAGCTCAATGGACTCAAAGCCCAAACGCTGCTGCACATCAAGGAAGTAATCGAGCGACCACATGATGTAGTGGATATTCATGCCCGCAATCTGTTCGCGGCGCAGCGTCGGTTTGGATTCAGACATCTTATGCCTCCTTATTTCGATCGAACACGATTTGTCCGTCCGACATCGTCATATCAACCGAAAGATCGCGTGCGTCGCGATAATCGAGGTCGAACACATCCCGATCGAGCACGCAGATATCGGCAAGCTTGCCGACCTCAAGCGTACCCAGTTCGTCTTCGCGCATCAGATCGTACGCGCCCCCGGCAGTCCAAGCACGCAAGAGCTCGACAAGCGTCAGCGCGTTGGCCTCATTCACGGGCAGCCCATCGTCGAAGTATCCACCGCACGCGCTGTAGATTGACTCGCCCAGGCTCGGAATCAGCAGTGGCAAATCCGTACCACAGCACACCGTGCATCCGGAATCTTCCATGCCGCGGCGATTCCAGCTGTGCAAAAGTCGCGTCTCGCCAATTTGTCGACGCATCATCGACAGGCAATCCTCGCGCCGGTCCAGCGTCAAAATCTGCGGATAGACCTCGCAAATTCCACCTAACTTGCCAAACTCGACAAGATCGGTCGGATCAGAGTTCTCGAGATCGGTAATCGCATGGCGGCGAAGCAACCGTCCATGCTCGTCTCGAGGCAGCGAGGCATAGAGCGCCACGGTGCGACGAACGGCGCCATCGCCCTGGCAATGCAAGGAATATCGGAAGCCGTCAGCATCAATTGCGCGCAGCTCGTTCTCAATCAGATCCCACTCGGGCTCCTCGACAACCGTCTTGCCGGCAGCTCCCGCATCGGCCGTGTCCTCATAGGGGTCAATCATCTCGGCAAGCCCCGCCCATACGCCGCGATCGGTCATACGGTTGAAGCCAGAAAAACGAACGAACGGTCCCCGAAAGCGCTCTCGTGCCTCGCGAGCATACGACAGATTTGCACCGGCACCCACCGGCTGCGACATCATAGAGACGCGAACCGTCAGCTCACCAGATTCTTCACGGCGAGCCATTTCGTCGGCAAAACCGTAGTAGTCATCAAACGCCATCTCCTTGATGGCGGTAACGCCGCGCTCGTTAAGCATGCTCATGTAGTCCGAATACCCCGCACGTACCTCGGGCAGCGCGAGGAAATCGCTCATCATGCGCCAGATCTTCTCGGCATAGCACGCCTGGGGTGTGAAGCCGTATCGCGCACTGGCGGCAGCATTGAGAACGCAGGTCTCCGCACCCGGTGTAAAGCAGACGACAGGGATATCGCCAAAACAATCGTCAAACACAGCCGCCGTATTTGCGTTCTCGGCATCCGATGCCAACGTTTCGGGTAGGTTGTGGCCAAAAGCCGCCGCGCAATCCGGATGATCTTCTTTCCATGCACGCAAGAGCGACACGGCCTCTTTGGCATCAGCGATGCCGGACAGATCAGGCCCCAACGTCCGCAGCGCCCAGCCTGTATAGAAGGTATGCACATCGATCAGGCCAGGCATGACGGTGCGGTCGCCCAGGTCAACTACCTCGTCCGCCTGGGTCAAATACGAAGCTAGCTCACACTTGGTGCCAACAGCCTCAATTCGATTGCCACGGACCGCTACGAAACCTTCAAACGGCAGGTCCCCCGTACCGGTAAAGACGCTCTTAGACGTCAGGACCGTCAAACGATCAGACATCACAACCACCTACGCCGGAAGCATGCCAGAAATTGCCGTTACGATCAGGCCAAAGACGACCATGAAGATGAAGAACTTCCAAATGGTCTTCCACCATTGGCCAAACGAAATCTTAGCCACGCCAAGGCCGGCAACCGTCATGCCCGCCACGGGACTGATGGTGTTGATGGTCTGGTTGGCAAACTGGAGCGCGGTAACGGCCGCCTCGGGATTGAGGCCCATGAGCTCGGTCAGGGGGCCCATAACGGGCATGGTGAGTGCCGCCAGGCCAGAACTCGAGGGAACCAGCAAAGAGAGCAGGCCAAGGACGATATACATAAACGTGGTGTAGACGGCGGCGGGCGCACCGGCGAGCGCAGTAGCGAGCGCCTGGAGGATGGTGTCGATGATCATGCCGCCCTCGGCGATGACCAGAATACCGCGAGCGATACCGATAACGATGGCGGCGTACGCAAAGTCGGCGAGACCTTTAACGAACTCCTCAGCAATCGTCTGCTGGTCAAGACCGCCCAGGATACCGGCAAGCAAGCCCATGCCAAGGAACACGGCGGAAATCTCATTCATGTACCAACCCTGGGTAACAAGACCCCAGACGATAATGCCCATACCGCAAGCAAAATCGATAAGCACGAGCTTCTGACGGGTAGTGAACTCTTCCTCGATGGAGGCATCGGTCACGGAAAACTCGATACGCTTGAGCTTATCGTCCTCGTACGTAATGGACGACTCGGGGTTTTTCTTGACGCGCATGGCGTAGCGCATGGCCCATGCGATACCGACGGCAGTGAAGATGACCCAAGAAACGGCGCGCAGCCACAGTTGCGGATTGCCCTCGATGCCAATGATGCCCTGGGCGATCAAAACATTAAACGGATCGATGGTCGAAGCGCAATATCCCAGGTTAGGACCAAGGAAGCAGATGATGAATGCCGTCATCGAGTCATAACCGATACCCATCATGATGGGAATGAAGATGGCATAGAACGGCAGGGCTTCCTCAGACATACCAAACGTGGTGCCGCAAATGGACAGCAACGTCATCGTGATGGGAATGATGAGGATGTCCTTGTTCTTGAGCTTTTTAATCACGCGGCTCATGCCGGCATTCAAAGCGTTGGTCTTGGTGATGATTGCGAACGACCCGCCAATCAATAAGACGAACGCAACGACGTCGGCAGCCTCCTGGATGCCCTTAGTGGGCGCTTGCAGGACCGCGAAGATATCCTGCCCCAGATTGATGGTCTCGCCGGTCTCGGAATCGGTGTAGTTCTTATCGACCTGTTCATAGGTTCCAGCAACGGCGACTTCACGCTCGCCCGCCGCTGTCGAAATCGTCTTGCGCTGATACTGACCAGAGGGAACGATCCAAGTCAAGACCGCAAAGACAACGATCAGCAAGAACATGATCGTATAGACATGCGGTAATTTGAACTTAAAACGTCTGTTTGTCTTCTTCGCCTTCGTATCTGACATAGATACCTCCAAAGAACTCGAGACTGCATCGCATCTCGCTTCAACGTTTGCACAAGGCAAACGTTCTATGACGTTCTATAGGTTACCAGCAGCTTTTCTCGCCATCAAGATAATTTCAAACTGATTGCCGCAACGCGGTTGAACGGTTGCGTTTGCGCCGTGAACGGTATGGAAACGCCCGGTGAGATGATCCACCGGGCGCTTTCATACGCAATGTCCTAGATGTCAAAAACGTAGCGAGACCCAACGATCCGCTGACGACCGATGATAAACGGCCGCCGCTGCTCATCGAAAAAGAAGGCTTCCATATAAAACAAGGGTTCGCCAACGGGAACTGCCAACAACCGAGCGACCTCGGGCGACGCACACGCGATCTCAAGCGTGCATGGGTCGGTAAACGCGGGCGTGCGGCCCGTCAGGTTGCGCACGAACTCAAAAATGGATTGGTTAGATAGAGGTGCCGTTGATAGATAGGCGTTGTCCTCGTAAACATATATGTTGTTCTCGAGCATGACAGGGACGCCATCGGCAGTACGCACGCGCTCAACGCAGATCAAGTCAGTTCCAACGGGAACACCAAAGAACTGTGCTTCGGTGGAATCCGCCGGCAGCATCTTTCTCGAAATGACACGCGCCCCCGGTTCCATTCCGTTAACGCGGCATGCGTCCGAAAAACTCTGGACGTCATCCTTCTGGCGAATCTTGCGCTTGAGCTTGGGGGCATTGACAAACGTGCCTTTCCCCTGTCGCTTCGTTAGATAGCCCTGTTGGACGAGCTCCTCAATAGCGCGTCGCACGGTAACGCGGCCAACTTTATAGCTCTCAGCCAATTCGAATTCGTTGGGTATCCGCGCACCTGCCTTGTAGGCACCGGAGTTGATTTCGTTTTTGATGATATCGATAACCTGTTGGTACAGCGGTATCGCTGCTTTACCGTCAGTTAGCCCTTCAGTCGGTGGCATATACCCTCTCCAAGCACAATTAAGCCTAAAACGGACTTAGGGGCATTCAACAAGTCCTTAAGCCCGCATTAGCTTAAAGTATGCTAGGTGTCGCACCAAAATGTCGGCTATTTACTCATCAGACCCGAAAAACGCGCAACTACCGCGCTCCTAAGAAAGCTCAAGCAGTTCCGGCAGCTGGTCGATGATCTTGTCCGCAGCATCCTGGCTAAAGCCAAACCGCTCCTCGCGCTTGGCGATTACCGTCAGACCCGCTCGCTTGCCGGCAGTGATGCCAGGCACCGAATCCTCAACGCAGCAGCAACGGACCGCAGGCAGCCCCAACAGGTCCAGCGCATGCAGGTAGATGTCGGGCTCGGGCTTGCTCTCCTTAAACTGCTCGCCGCTCACCACGTACTCAAAGGCATCCGACAGACCACATGCATCGAGTACTTCCTCGATGCTGTCCATGGGAGACGAGCTCGCCAGCGCCACGCGAACGCCGCGGCGCGGCAACTCTCGAATCGTATCCACAGCGCCCGGGTTAATCAAAGCCTGGTAGTCACGCGGACGCTTATGCGCCCACTCGTCCCAACGGGCCAATGCCTCCTCGCCAGTGAAGTGCCCTTTACCGGCGCGCTCAAACCAATCGACTAGCATATGCAGGAAGAACTGATGTGAGGTACCAACCTGCCCGTTCAACTCCTCTTGGGTCAGATTCAACCCAAGCTCCTTGGCAAACGCGGCAGTCTCCCCCAGGTAGTAATACTCGGTATCGACAATGACGCCGTCCATGTCAAAGATAACGGCGTCGAACGGAAATGCGGACACGGCACCCTCCCTAACAAAAGGGCGCCCGCAAGCGGACGCCCGAACCATGCACTATCGGCGATTCTAACCCAGCAGCTGGTCAAGTGCTACCGCGATACCGTCTTCGTTGTTGTTGGCGGTCACCATCTGGGCCACGGCCTTGACTTCATCGACAGCGTTACCCATGGCGACGCCGGTACCAGCCCACTCGATCATAGACTTGTCGTTCTGGCCGTCGCCAAACGATACGACCTCGCTGGCATCGATGCCGAGCTTGGGCAGGGCACCCTCGAGCGCACGGGCCTTATCGATACCGGGCGCCGTGTACTCAAAGTACCAGTCGGCCGTAAACATGCCCGAAAGCGTCTGCTTAAAGGGCGCATACATCTCCTCGTAATGCGCCTGCAGGTAGGCCGGATCGCCCGCCGTCAGCAGCTTGTCCACGGGATAAGTGTCCACGACCTCATGCAGGCTCTCGACCTCGCGAATCTTAAGGTCGCACGCATCGCGCTCGTATTTGACGATGTTTTTCTGCGAGCCGTCAGGCAGCGTGATCATGCAATGGTACGAGTCCTCGACGTGCAAATCGCGACCGAGCGAGATGATGGGGATCACGTCAAAATTACGCAGGTGATCAATCAGGCGATGCAATTCGTCGGCAGGCATAGCCTGATCGAACAGCACCTCGTCGGTCTGAGCATCGACGACGTGCGCGCCATTAAAGGCAACTAGCAGACCATCATGGTTCTGAAGGTCGAGCTCCTGCGCCAAGGCATGCAGCCCCCATGCGGGACGACCCGAAGCCAAGATAAGCTTAATGCCCGACTCCTGCGCCGCGAGCAGTTTCTCGCGCGTACGCGGGCTGATGACCTTTTGGTCGTTGGTGAGCGTACCGTCGATATCCATTGCGATGGCTTTGATTGCCATATATGCCTCCCTGACATTGAACAACCTTGTCTGAGCCATCATACAGAACACCCACGGCGGCGTTGTTTGCAACGGGAAAAATGTCATATTGTCCCAAACATGAACGGCGCGCCTTCGACGATTGCGATGCCCGTCGAGGCGCCTCCCGATACATTCCATCCTATCCAAATAGCAAAGGGCCCGCATCCCAACGGATACGGGCCCTTGTCGGCTATGCGTTAGTTTTCGCAGCGAATCCTACTTGCGGTGAGCTCGGTAGAACTCGATGAGCGCCTGGGTCGAAGCGTCCTGTTCGGCCTTGGCGGCGTCGTCGTGGAAGGCCGGGGTGATCTGCTTGGCAAGCTGCTTGCCAAGCTCGACGCCCCACTGGTCGTAGGAGTCGATGCCCCAGACCGTGCCCTCGACAAACGTGATGTGCTCGTACAGGGCGATGAGCTCACCAAGCGCGAACGGGGTCAGCGTGTCGCCAAAAATCGAGGTCGTCGGACGGTTGCCCTCAAAGCAGCGGGCCGGGACGATCTGCTCGGGCGTGCCCTCGGCACGCACCTCATCGGCCGTCTTACCAAAGGCGAGCGCCTTGGTCTGGGCCAGGAAGTTGCCCAGGAACAGCTCGTGCACGTCCTGACCGCTGTCGGTCGCAGGGTTGGCGGTATTGGCAAAGGCGATGAAATCGGCCGGGACCACCACGGTGCCCTGGTGCAGCAGCTGGTAGAAGGCGTGCTGACCGTTGGTGCCGGGCTCGCCCCAGAAGATCTCGCCGGTATCGGAGGTCACAGCGCTGCCGTCCCAGCGGACATGCTTGCCGTTGGACTCCATGGTGAGCTGCTGCAGGTAGGCCGGGAAACGGTGCAGATACTGGCAGTACGGAAGCACGGCGTGGCTCTTGGAACCGAAGAAGTTGACGTACCAGACGTTGAACAAACCCATCAGCGCGACGGCATTGTTCTCGAGCGGCGTGTTGCAGAAGTACTCGTCGATGGCGTGGAAGCCCTCAAGGAACTGCTGGAAACGCTCGGGGCCGAGCACGACGATCAGCGACAGGCCCACGGCGGAGTCGACGGAGTAGCGGCCGCCGACCCAGTTCCAGAAACCAAAGGCGTTAGCCGGGTCGATACCGAAAGCCTCGACCTTCTCGAGTGCGGTGGAAACGGCGACGAAGTGCTTTGCCACAGCCTCGGCGTTCTGCTCATCGGAGCCATCGATGGCGCCCTGAGCCTTGAGCTGCTCGAGCATCCAGGTCTTGACCTCGCGGGCGTTGGTGAGGGTCTCGAGCGTGGTGAAGGTCTTAGAGACGATGATCACGAGCGTGGTCTCGGGATCCAAACCCTTGAGCTTCTCGGCCTGGTCGTTGGGGTCGATGTTGGAGATATAGCGGCAGTCGATACCGGCGTCGGCATAGGGACGCAGGGCCTCGTAAGCCATGACCGGGCCCAGATCGGAGCCGCCGATGCCGATGGACACCAGGTGCTCAATCTTCTTGCCGGTAACGCCCTTCCACTCACCGGAGCGCACGCGCTCGGCGAAGGCATACATGCGATCGAGGACCTCGTGCACGTCGGCGACGACATCCTGGCCGTCGACGATAAGCTGGCCTTTCTCGCTTGCCGGACGGCGCAGCGCGGTGTGCAGGACGGCGCGGTCCTCGGTGGTGTTGATGTGCTCGCCGGAGAACATGGCGTCGCGGCGCTCCTCGAGCTTCACCTCGCGGGCAAGATCGCACAGCAGCTTGACGGTCTCATCGGTCACCAGGTTCTTGGACAGATCGAAGTGAAGGTCGCCGGCGTCAAAGCTCAGCTTGTTCACGCGGTCGGCGTCAGCGGCGAACCAGGCCTTGAGGTCGATACCCTCGGCCTCGAGCTTCTCCTGATGAGCCTCGAGCGCCTTCCAAGCGGCGGTCGACGTAGCGTCGATAGGTGCGGCAACAGTTGCCATAAAGTCCTCCTCAGCATACGGGCGCAAGCCTCCATGCGCCCGGATAATCAGATAGTCCTATTCTAGCGCAGGTCAAGACTACAATCAGCGAGCGTTGCCAATCCGCCCCCCCAACGGCAACCGACCAAAAAGGGACAGGTTTATTTTGGCAGGTCAAACGCTTTACCAACCAAAAATAACCTATCCCTTTATGGTAAATATTAGGCCGCGGCGCACACACTGCCGAGCAGCTCGCGCAGAGGAGACCCGATGTCCTCCAGCAGTTCGGGCGCGATAATGGCAAAAACGGGGACCTCGCCGGTGCCCACGACAGCAGGCACCTTGCCCTCCGAGACAATGCATCCATAAGGCACAAAGCCGTCTTCGTCGGCATCGAGCGCCGCCATGCGACGCGCGAGCTCGCGCGCAAAGCCAGCAGTATCGGCATCGCCAATCGCCAGGACAAAGTTTACGCCTTCGTCGGTCGCCAGGGCCACGGCTTCGTCGATCAGCTCGTCTCCCCCGTCGCCCTCAAACGAGCCGCAGCGGAAAAGCACACGCTCGAGTAGGGCTCGATCAAGCGAGCCAAGTGCCGCCGAGACAAGCTCATCGCGCGTATGCTTGTCACCGCCCAGCACAACCAGCGCCTTGGTGCCACCGTAGTGAGCGACCAATCGTCCGCACCAGCGAGCCACATCCCCATCCGCAACCAAGCGCGTCGGCATACCAAACCCATAGTTGACCATTATCCCCACAACCCTTCCGTGCGTATAGGCGGTATCAATCGTTAGGCTCATGCTACGAAGCGAGGTTTTCCGAGCTGTTTCGCTCTCTTTAGAGCTGCGTTAAAAAACCCGATGCAACCGCACGACCATACCCGCCAAAGAGGGACAGGTTTTGACGATGTCCGCGCAAGCAGGTATTATCGAACATGTATTCGATAAGAACATGTGTTTGATGGGAGGACGCGTGGGACACGAGCGTCACACCTATATCTGCATCGACCTTAAGACGTTTTACGCCAGTGTCGAGTGCGTCGACCGCGGACTCGACCCACTCACTACGTGCCTGGTCGTTGCCGACGAATCGCGCGGGCGCACGACCATCTGCCTCGCCATCACACAGGCTATGAAGGACCTCGGGATACACAATCGCTGCCGTCTGTTCGAGATTCCCGACGGCATCGACTGCATCAAGGCCGTACCGCGCATGCAGCACTACATGGAGGTGTCGGCGAAAATCTACGGCATCTATCTGGAATACGTGAGTCCGCAAGACATTCACGTCTACTCCATCGACGAATGCTTTATCGACGTGACGCCCTATCTGGACCTCTATCACACCGATGCGGAAGGGTTCGCCTGCATGTTACGCGACGAAGTCCTCGCGCGCACGGGCATCACGGCAACGGTCGGGATCGGCCCCAACCTATTTCAGGCCAAGGTGGCGCTCGACATTACCGCCAAGCACGTACCCAGCCGCATCGGCATACTCGACGACGAGACCTTTCGCAAAGAGATCTGGCCTCATCGTCCCATTACCGATATCTGGGGCATCGGCCCCGGCGTGGCAGCCCGCCTCGAAAAGTACGGCGTCTACGATCTGATGGGCGTCGCCGCGCTCGACGAAAACCTGCTTTACGATGAGCTCGGCGTCAATGCCGAATATCTTATCGACCACGCCTTTGGGCGCGAGCCAACGACCATCGCCGATATCCAAGCCTATCGCCCGCAAGCGACCTCGACCACCACGGGGCAGGTGCTCTCGAAGGGCTATGCCTACGAGCAGGCCTACACCGTCTTGCGCGAAATGGTCGATGCCGCCGTGCTGGATTTGATCGACAAGCACGTGGTGTGCGACAGCATCTCGCTCTTTGTGGGCTATGCAAGCGAGCGCGCCGACATACGCCGGCTCAACGCCAGCGGCACGGCGCAGTATATAGACGGCTGCGGACACCTGCGCTCGAGTACCTCGGGCATCGAACCCGCAGCGACCGACGGCTCCGAGCTCGCGCCCCGTGCTCCCAAGCCCGTCCAGCGCGATGACGAAAGGCGTCGCCTGGTGCGCGAAGCGCAGGCAATCGATGGCATCTTTGTGGGAGAGCATGGCGGCAAACCGCGTGGTGGCTATGCCGCACTCTTTGCGCACTCCAACGCCTCGCGAAAGCTGCCCGAGCGCACTAATTCGTTTAAGAAAATCATGGGGTATTTCGATGACCTTTGGGCACAAACGGTCGATCCCAAACGACCGGTCAAGCGCATCAACCTGGGATTTGGCAACCTCATGCCCGAGGAATTTGCCACCATCGATCTGTTCAGCGATATCGAGGCCGATGAGCGCGAGCGCGATCTGGCGCGCGCCGTCCTGGCCGTGAAAGACAAGTACGGCAAGAACGCGCTCGTCAAGGGATTAAGCTTTACCGCCGGCGCCACCGCGCGCGAACGCAACGATCAGGTAGGAGGACATCGTGCCTAAGTCCCAACAACAGCCGATGCGGCCACCGACGCCTTTTGAACGTCTAGCGGACCCCGAGGGAAGACGTCGATCCGCCGACCCCAAGCTCACCGCCAACGGCGCCGTCCGTGCCGGCCGTGCCGCGCAGTTTATGCCCTTTGCCGCCCTCACGGGATACTACGAACTCGTGCGCAAGCAGGAAATCACCGTCGAGCCAAAACGTGAGCTCACGGAAGAAAAAGCCCTCGTGCTCTCTAAAAAACTCGAGGGTCTCAAACGTAGCGACTTGGTTCGTGTCACCTATTACGATACATACGGCTATCGCAGCCGCACCGGCATCCTCGACGAGGCGCTCCCCGCCTTCAAGCTCCTCAAGCTCCGAGACATCGCCATCGACTTCGACGACATCCAAGACATCGAGCTGCGCGGACGAGCCTAGCCAAGGAAGCGCACCCAGAGCGACGCTTACAGCGTCATGACGTAGTAACCCGCATCTCTCACGGCAGTCTCAAGGACACCGCGATTGATCGGCCGCTTGGAGCGCACACGCGCTGTGTGGTCCGCGTACGTTACCGTAGCCCACACACCATCCAGCGCATTGAGGGCATTGGCTACGTTCTGAGCGCAGCCGTCACAGCTCATGCCGCCGATGAGCAGCTCATCGCTATAGGGATAGTGTGACGCATCGGTATCCACCACAACAACCTTTTTGGCCTTCTTGCCGCTCGCACCATCGCTGCAACAACTCTTCCCGTGTGTCGAAGCGGCAATGCGACGCAGTCCAAAAAACATGCCGACGGCAATGACGGCCAGCACGATGAGATTCGCAGGGTTGAGCAAGTCACTCATGCGCCCCCCTTTCAAGTAGCACTATCTAGATACCCCCATGGGGTGTCCCCATCTTAACCCAAAATCATGTCTGTTCGGTCAATTAGTTTCCCTCTTCAAACTTTTTTGTTGACCATGGCTTACTTTCGTGTATAAGTTTTCCTAGGCTAACAGTTTAGATCCGTAAGGAGCGCCGTGACTCGAACCATAGACATCCCAACGTTTCAGGCAGCAATCGTGCGCAACTGCTCTCCCACGCTCGCGGGCATCAAGCCGGCATCGCTCTTTACCTATCCCGGCGTCTACGCAAGTCAAAACGGCAAGCCCGGCAACCCCCATATCGAAGTGCGTCGTACACATCTCCTTGCCGTCATAGCTCAATGCAACCGAGAACTCCAACCGTTCGGCATCCACACGAGCGTCTTGGTCTGGCGCCCCTGCGGAGCGCTCATCTATGTGTACCGCCCTGCGGACCTCATGCGATACCTCTCCGACCCCCGCGCCACGACGGCGCTTGCCGCCGAAGGTTACGATGTCCACAACCTGCCCGCATCCCTGGTGCATCTCGCCGCGCGCATCACGCTGGCAAGCAGCAATGCCACGGAAAGCGCCTGCGCCGACGGACCATGCGTTCTTGCGCAGAGCGAACCTTGCGGCGACGGCTGCACCTGCGAGTTTCCTCACGAAATTGGCTATTTTTTGGGATATCCCTACGAAGATGTGCGTCAATTTATCGTCCAGCATGGCGAGAACTACAAGGTCTTTGGACCTTGGAAGGTCTACACGAATGTCGGGCAAGCGCTTGCGACGTTCGAATCCTACCGCGCTTGCACGCAACACCTCACCCATGTCTATCAGCAGGGCCATAGCCTGGCAAAACTTGCCCAGGCAACCCGATAGAACATACAAACCGCGGCCGCACGCCGCACAACCGAAAGGACAACACATGAGCAAGATCGCGGTCGTCTACTGGAGCGGCACGGGCAACACCGAGGCCATGGCAAACCTCGTTGCCGAGGGCGCGACGTCAGTCGGCGCCGAGACAGATGTCATCTCCTGCGCCGACTTCTCCGCCGACAAGGCCACCGGCTATGACGCCTTCGCCTTCGGCTGCCCCGCCATGGGCTCCGAGGAGCTCGAGTACGATGAGTTCCAGCCGATGTGGGACGAAGTCAAGGAAACCCTCGGCGACAAGAAGGTCGTCCTCTTTGGCTCTTATTCGTGGGCCGAGGGCGAATGGATGGACAACTGGAAGGCGGATGCCGACGAGGCAGGTGTCAACGTCGTCGATTCCGTCATTTGCTACGACGCCCCCGACGATGAGGGCGAGGCGGCCTGCAAGGCTCTGGGAGCGGAGCTGGCCTAACGAAGCCGGCATAAAGTCTCAAAGCAGCTGACAGCCGAGCACCGCACAACAACAGTCGCTCATGCCCAAACAAAAACGGGGCCGGATACATATCCGGTCCCCGTTTGTTATATCGACAACCTCGAGGCGCCGCTACGAGATATTGCCCAAAAACGCCTTGGTGCGCTCGCTCTTGGGATGGTCAAAGACCTCGCTCGGCGTACCCTCTTCCACGATAACGCCGCCGTCCATAAAGACGACGCGATCGGCGACGTCACGGGCAAAGCCCATCTCGTGCGTCACGACGATCATGGTCATGCCGTCGCGGGCCAAGTCGCGCATAACGCCCAGCACGTCGCGGACGAGCTCTGGGTCGAGCGCGGACGTGGCCTCGTCAAAGAGCATCACGTGCGGGTTCATCGATAGGGCACGGGCGATGGCCACGCGCTGCTGCTGGCCGCCCGAAAGCTGACTCGGCATAAAGTCGATGCGCTCGGCAAGACCAACCTTGGTCAGTTCCTCGACGGCGATCTTCTCGGCCTCTTCCTTGCTGCGCCTGAGCACCTTTTGCTGCGCGAGCATGACGTTCTTTTTGACCGACAGGTGCGGGAACAAATTGAACTGCTGGAACACCATGCCCAAATGCGTACGCACCTTGTTAAGGTCGACGCCCTTGGCGCACATGTTCACGCCCTCAACGACGATCGAACCGCTCGTGGGGTCCTCCAGGCGGTTGATGCAGCGCAGCATCGTCGACTTGCCCGAGCCCGAAGGACCCAACACAACGACAACCTCGCCCTTATGCACGTCCAGATCGATATCGCGCAGAACTACGTTGTCGCCAAAGGCCTTCTGAAGGTTCTTGATGCTGACGACAACCTCGTTGGAATTCGTTTCACTCATGCCAGGACCTCCTTACAGACCGGCGATATGATCGGCGGGCGTGGCGACAACCTGCCCAGCGCTCTTGTTGGGACGCTTTTTCTTGGTCTCGGTCGTCCCCAAAAGCCTCGCCTCAAGACCGCTCACCAAGCGCGCAAGCGGCAGGGTAATAACCAGATAGAACAGGGCGGCAACCACATACGGCGTAATGGAGCCCGTCGTGGCCACGATGGTACGGGCGTTCATGACGATCTCGACCACGCCCACGGCGGCGAGCAGCGACGTATCCTTGTAGAGCAGGATAAACTCGCTGGTCAACGTAGGCAGAACATTGCGGAACGTCTGCGGAATCATAACGTAGAGTAGTGTCTGGAAGGCATTCATGCCCAGCGAGCGAGCAGCCTCGTTTTGACCCTTAGGAATCGACTGAATACCGGCACGGAAGATCTCGCACAGATACGCAGACGAGTTCATGGCCATGACGATGACGCCCAGGACATAATCATCCACCTTGACGCCGGCCAGTGGCAGGCCAAAGAACGCGATATAGATCTGCAGGAACGCCGGCGTGCCGCGGATGATATTCACGTAGATGCCGGCAAGGCAGCGCAGGATGCGCGACTTGGAGATGCGCATGAGCGACAACGCAAAACCGAAGGGAATTGCCAACGGGAACGCCACAAGCACGATCGAGAGCGACATGAGGAAGCCCTTGAAGACGATCGGCAGGCTCTGGACCAAAATAACCGGGTTCAGGAACAGGCGGAGGAACATATTTGAGTTCCACGCCTCGATCCACGGCTGCTCCTTAAGGTCGGCCAGGAAGTTATCGAATGCCGTCACGCCCTTGATCTCCACCGACGGAATCTTGGAGATCTTCTTGGTCGAGCCGTCAGCCAAGATGTAGGTTCCGCTAAAGGCCTCGTCGCCGCCCTCGACGGGGAACGTCACGCCGTAAACCTCGACACGGAAAAAGCCGCCGGCAGGCGCCGTCTCGCCAAAGTCGATCTTGAGCGTCTGGCCATCGGCCTTGCACGTGGGCTTCATGGGCGTACGGTCCATGAGGTCCTCGCCCGAGAGCATCGTCAATCGCGTGTCATCGGTACCAAACGTCGCGCCGTCGACAAACGTCAGCGAAAGACCGCTCAGCTCCTCGTCGGCATCGGCCTGAACTTCCCAGGTAATGCGCGTCTCGGTGCCGCCGACCACAGCGCTGCCCGAACCGGTGTTGGGTCGGGCGGTAATCTTTGCGGTCTCAAGCGCCTGGGCGGTCGTGGGCGCATATGCCCCCGCGCACACCAGCGCGAGCGCCACGGCCATGACGCAGGCTAGCTTTTGGAGCAAGGCGGACAGTGAAAAACGCTGCTCCGTGGCCCCTTTGTTCAATCGAGACAAGGTGGCTCCTATCGTAGAAGTTGCCGGCAAAACAAGACGGAAACGCGGTCCGTCGAGAGAAGCGCAAAGGCCCTCTCCGCAAAACGGAAAGGGCCCGCACGCAATCAAGCATTAATTTACTTGATGCTGTACTTAGCCATGAGGGCGTCAACGGTACCGTCGTCGGTCAGGTCCTTGATGGCCTGGTTGATGTCGTCCTTGAGCTTGGTGTTGCCCTGGTTGATGGCGATGGCGTACTCCTCGCCGGTGCTAATCTGCTTGATGGTCTGGCAGGTGTTGAACTGCTCGGCGGTCAGCTGGCTGGCAACGGAGCGGTTGGTGACTACGGCGTCGCCCTTATCGGACTGCAGGGCGCTGAAGCACTCGGTGGCGTCCTTGTAGGGAACAATCTTGGCCTTGGGGAAGTTCTCCTGGGCAAAGGCCTCGGCGGTCGAGCCAGACTGGACGATGATGGTAGCGTCGGCGTTGTTGAGCTTCTCGCTGAAGTTGTCGGCCGTGATGTCGGTGTTATCGACCTTGGTCACGATAGCCTGATCGTCCATGTAGTAAGAGTCGGAGAAAGTGACTTCCTTCTCACGCTCGGGCGTGTCAGTGATAGCCGCGATGGCGACGTCGTACTTGGCGCCCGAAGCGACGCCCGGAACCAGCGTGTCGAAGTCGTTGTTGACGTACTCGACATCCAGACCCAGCTTATCGCCGATAGCCTTAATGAGTTCAAGGTCAAAGCCCTGGTAGTCGCCGTTGTCATCCTTGTACTCAAACGGCGCGTACTCGGCAGAGGTGCCGACGGTGAGCGTACCGTCCTTGACGAGCGCGTACTCCTTGGAGCCGTCGACCTTCTCGACCTTAGCGTCGTCAGAGCTGCTGGAACTGGCATCAGAACCAGAGGTGGCGTTGGACGAGCCGCAGCCCGTCAGTGCAAGAGCGAGCGCCATGGCGCCCGTGGCGGCAAATGCACCAAGCTTCTTGAGCTTCATAATCAGTCTCCTTCCAGTGACCCCATTTGATTCAGAGGTCTGCAAAAACTGTTGGTTATTATGCACCTGTAAGTGCGAATCTGCAATTAGAAAACTGATTGAAACAATCACATAACGTGAATGGAACACTCCACTTTGTGACAGTCGTTACTGCTGTAACGACCTTAAAAGTTTGATTTCAGCTGCATAACCTGCAAGTTCGTTCGGCGTCTCCAAAATGAACGGCAATGCACGCAAACGGCTATTCGATACAATAATCTGCATAACCTGCATACCACCGCCAAACTCCTCGCTGCCAAGGTATCCCTTGCCGATGCACTCGTGACGATCTTTATGGGCACCACAGGGGTTCTTCGAATCGTTGATGTGTACGGCACGCAAGCGGTCGATACCCACCACGCGGTCGAACTCGTCGAGTACGCCGTCCAGATCATGGATGATGTCGTAGCCGGCATCGCTCACATGGCAGGTGTCCAGACACACGCCCAGCTTGTCCGATAGCTCTGGACGCCTGGCGGCAGCACCCTCGATAATGCGCGCCAGCTCTTCAAAGCTACGGCCCACCTCGGTACCCTTGCCCGCCATGGTCTCGAGCAGCACCGTCGTCTGCTGTCCCCCAAACATCACCTGACACAAGGTGTCGACGATCATCTGAATGCCGGCATCAGTCCCCTGCCCCACATGCGCGCCGGGGTGGAAGTTGTAGTAGTTGCCGGGCAGCGCTTCCAGACGCTGCAAGTCCTCGGCCATGGCCTCCAAGGCAAACTCGCGCGCCCGCTCTTTAGCCGAACAGGGGTTATAGGTATACGGGGCATGAGCCACAAGCGGGCCAAAATCGTTTTGCTCCATAAGCTCGCGCAGGGCCGCCACATCATCCATATCAAGGTCTTTCGCCTTGCCACCACGCGGGTTGCGCGTAAAGAACGCAAAGGTATTGGCGCCAATGGACAACGCCGTCTCCCCCATCGCCCGATAGCCCTTCGTCGTCGAAAGATGACACCCGATCGTCAGCATCTCCAACTCCCCCTCATCAGTTGCGGTGAAATACGGTCTATTGGTGCCTTATTTTGGCGCAAACAGACCGTATTCCACCGCAACTTATAAAAGGGTCATGAGGAGCGCGTTTTGTTGAAGGCCTTAAGCACCGCCGTCACGGGACCAGGCTGAAAACGGCGGCGTACGTCGTCCAAGCGCCCGGGGATATCGATGTGCTGCGGACAATGCCGCGCGCATTTGCCGCATTTGACGCAATTGCTCACCAACTTGGACTCGCTCGTGCGCACCGCACTCGCCGTAAAGTATTGTGACAGCCCCGTAAACCAGCTGTGCGCATAGCTCGCGTTGTAGGCGGCAAAGCAGCCGGGAATGTTGATACCCTTGGGACATGGCATGCAGTAGCCACATCCCGTGCAGGGCACACGGTTCGATTTCTCAAACTCCATCAACACGCGCGCAATCGTGTCGAGCTGGTTGGCAGTCATCGAATTCGGCAACGCGAGGTCTGCCAGTGACGAATTCTCGTCCACCTGCGCGGTATCGGTCATGCCCGAAAGCAGCATCGTCACCTGAGGATGGTTCCACACCCACGAAAGCCCCCAGGCGGCAGGAGTACGCAGGTGCGGGTCACGGGCGTCGTCGAGCACAGCGCGAGCCCGCGGCGGTAGCTTGCCCGCCAGACGCCCGCCCAGCAGCGGCTCCATCACAAACACCGCGAGCCCGCGCTCCGCGGCCGCCATGAGTCCTGCTGTTCCCGCCTGATATCGCTCTCCAGCGTAATTGTACTGGATCTGGCAAAAGTCCCACTCATATGCATCGAGCATCGTCATGAAATCCGCCGCGCTGCCGTGGTACGAAAAACCAATCTGGCGAATGCGCCCCGCCGCCTTTTGACGCGCAATCCAGTCCTCGATGCCCAACGCCACCACACGTTCCCACTGGGCGGGCGAGGTAATGTTGTGCATGAGGCAATAGTCGATACGGTCGGTCCGCAGGCGACGCAGCTGCTCGTCGAAGAACCGATCGAAATCCTCCGCGCATTTGCACGAAGCATGCGGCAGCTTGGTTGCGAGCAAAACCTGGTCGCGCAAGCCCAGGCGCTCAAGCGACGCCCCCACGCACGCCTCGTTGCCGGGATAGAGATAGGCCGTGTCCAGGTAGTTAATCCCCTGCTCCACCGCACGGGAGATGATGGCGTCGGCAGTCTTCGCATCCGGGCGTCCCGGCGCACCGGGAAACCTCATGCAGCCCAGCCCCAACGCCGAGATACGGTTGCCGCTTTTGGGGTCAACGCGGTATTGCACGGCCCCTCCCTTCGCCATCAGCGCCCCGGCAAGGCGAAACACAATGGTCACGCAGCCGAAACATCGTGGAATCGCAATCGAGAACGTATCGTAACGCAGCAGAAATCGAGCTGTCACGGCACCGCATTAACATCAGCAAAAAGCCCGATGAAAGGAGCCAAGCGTGACCACACGCGAGGACGTCTACCTCTACCCCGGCGAGCAGTACATCCTCTCGGTCGACCGCTATCAGATCGAAGTCATGGACCATCTGGACGAGCTTCCTGCCACAAGCGCCGTCATCTTCTGCACCTTCCCCAAGGTGCGCGATGGCGTCGGATTCCTCGCGCGCGTTTTTGCGGTCTGCCCTGCAGCGTAGCGTCCAGGCAAACGTTTCTTTTTTATAACAGCCGCTCCGCGCACCCACCAATCACCCTGGCAGCATACTATCCATCAGGCGCCCCTTACGCGGGCGCCTTTTATATGGGGAGATGATTCGCATACAGATCAACAAGGTCGCCTTTATCGGCAAGGGCGGCGTGGGCCTGCTCTACGGCAGCATGATTGCCAAGGCCCTCGGCAATGACGCCGTCGAATACGTTATGGATGACGCCCGTTTTGAGCGTCACGCAAACGATGCGCTCACCGTCAACGGCAAGCCCTGCGCGCTCAAGTCCGTCCGCGCCAGCAAGGCAACGCCCGCCGATCTGGTCATCCTGACGGTCAAGACGACTGGACTCGATGCGGCGCTCAAGACTATGGAACGCATCGTAGGGCCCGACACGCTCATCGCATCCCTTTGCAACGGCATCACGAGCGAGCAAAAGATCGCCGAGCGCTTTGGCTGGGAGCACACCGTCCTCGGAATCTGCCAAGGCATGGACGCTGTGTTTCTCAACGGCGCGCTCACCTTTACCAATGCGGGCGAGATCCGCTTTGGTGCGGCCGCCGGCACCGACCCCGCGACCGTCGCCGCCATCGACGAGCTCTACACGCGCTGCGGCATCGCGCACACCGTCGAGGCAGACATCGCGTACCGCATGTGGGCCAAGCTTATGCTCAACGACGGCATCAACCAGACCTGCATGGCCTACGGCGGTACGTACGGAAGCGCCACGGAACAGGGCTCCGAGCAGCGTCGTTGCTTTGTCTCCGCCATGCGCGAGACGCTTGCAGTCGCCAACGCCGAGGGTATCAAGCTCACCGAGGCAGACCTAACGCAGATGGTGCATCTCATCGAAGGGCTCGACCCCGCCGGCATGCCCTCGATGGCGCAGGACCGCGTCGCTCAACGCAGAACCGAGGTCGAGGAGTTCGCGGGCGCCGTCCGCCGCCTCGCGGCCAAGCACGATATCCAGGCGCCGCAGAACGAATGGCTCTATCAGCGCATCCGTGATATCGAGGCAAGCTGGTAACGCCGCCGCACCGCATCCAACAGTCTCAATAGCAAAAACCGCCGCAAAGGGCACTCCCCTTGTGGCGGTTTTCATGTTCAGCCATGGCCAACAGTCATTTTCGCAACAGTTAGAGATGCGACTCCGGAACCTCATCCTCATCATCGCGACAAAGGACAACACCGGCGCTTCCCAGCAGTGTGGCCGCGATCAACGCGCCGACCACGATAGAGGCAGCCCCACAAGACCCCTGCATGCCCGCGACGAGCGCGGCCGTAGGACCAAGGCAACCAAGCGTCAATGCAACGGCGGCAACGGCGATATCTCGAGCATTCACAAGACCACTTCCTCCACGAGAAAGACCTTATTTCTCATGAACCAGTGTGCCCCGCATGCATACGCCCAGCGTACCGCCACGGTAAGGGCTCTGTTAACTCAAACGCACATAAAGAAAGGGCGGCTTTACGTTGCCTAAAAGCTCAGCAAAGACGCCCGCCCATCATGTGCCTATTTTGCTCTGATGGCAGATTACCAACCGGTATAGTAGTCGGTGGTTCCGGCAGCACAGCCGGAGTCATAGACCTTGCACTCGCCCTTGGAACCGGTAAACGTGGAGCCTTGGGCCTTATCGCCCGCGGCAACGACGTAGTAGCCATCGGGATCGCGCCAAAAGCCCTCGGAATCCTGCGTCCATTCGCCCGTGCGGTGGTGATACAACACGTTGCTGCTGTAATAAGTCTCGCGGCGGCCGTTATAGTTATTGACGCCGCTCGAGCGCGTCAGACCCGAGCCGTTCGCGTAATACGCAGCAGACGTGTAAGACAAGCCGGAGCCGGCGTTGTAATACGAAGCCTGAGCGGCCTCGGCGGCCTCGGCCTCGGCTGCGGCGGCCTCGAGCGCTTCGCGCTTGGCATTCTCAAGCGCAGTGCGCAGCTCATCGAGCTCGGTCGACTTCGTGTCGACCTCCCCCATCGTCAACAGACTACCCGCACCGTCGATACAACCCTGCAGCACAGCGCGCTCGTCATCGGTAGCATAGTCGCCATACATATTCATAATGATCTGAGCGCGCATCTCAAGGGAATCGCGCTTGGCCTCCATCGAGGCGTTCCACTCCTGCATGGAACCATAACCATCGCCGCGGTAGTCGACGGGCTGCACCAGCGTCGCCTCGGACGGCGTAGATCCAACCGTATCGGACAGTGTTGCCGCGTGGGCATCAGTTGCGCCGGCGCCCGCCAAAAGTGCCACGGTCAGAGCGGCGGAAAGGGCAGCGGCTCTCGGTTTTCGTGAATCGATCCTCATGTAGCTGGAAACCTCCGTAGTGCGTTTTTGCTGCGTTTGAGCTGTGTGTGTGATTCGATCGCGCTGCATAGTACCTCGAGCAAATCGCGACCTGCGGTTTTACTCAAAAGGCGCACGTCAATTGCGTAAAACTCACATCCTCTCAACAGGAGTTTTCCACAACTCGAATGCATAAAGCATGCCAAAAACCCTGTAATAGCGCCCTTCCTATGCAGAAAAGATGCCTGCGCAACCATTGCTTGCGCAGGCGCCTTGAGCAGGCATTTATGCAGTTATACCTATCGAGTCGCAAGGGGTCCTTGCACAAGTCGCCTTACTCGTCCAGCGCGGCGAAGGCCTGCTTCAGATCCCAAATGATGTCCTCGGCGTTCTCGGTACCGATGGAAAGACGGATCGTGGAGGGCGTGATGTTCTGCTCGGCGAGCTCCTCGGCAGAGAGCTGGGAGTGCGTGGTGGTAGCCGGGTGCACGACGAGCGACTTGACGTCGGCCACGTTGGCGAGCAGCGAGAACACCTGCAGATGATCGATGAACTTCCAAGCTGCCTCCTGGCCACCCTTAATCTCAAAGGTGAAGATCGAAGCGCCGCCGTTGGGGAAGTACTTCTGATAGAGCTCGTGATCGGGGTGCTCAGGCAGGCTCGGGTGGTTCACCTTGGCGACATGGCTGTCACCAGCCAGGAACTCAACGACCTTCTTGGTGTTCTCGACATGGCGGTCGACGCGCAGCGACAGGGTCTCGGTGCCCTGGAGCAGGACCCAGGCGTTGAACGGGCTGATGCAGGCACCCTCGTCACGCAGCAGGATGGCGCGGACATAGGTTGCGAAGGCGGCGGGACCGGCAGCCTCGGCAAACGAAACACCATGGTAGGAGGGGTTGGGCTCAGCGATCTGGGCGTACTTTCCGCTCGCCTTCCAATCGAAGTTACCGCCGTCGACGATCACACCGCCCAGCGAGGTGCCGTGGCCGCCGATGAACTTGGTTGCGGAGTGGACAACGATGTTGGCGCCATGCTCCAGCGGACGGAACAGATACGGGGTGCCGAAAGTGTTGTCGACGACAACCGGCAGACCGTGCTTCTTGGCGATCTCGGAGATGGCGTCGATGTTGGGGATGTCAGAGTTGGGGTTGCCGAGCGTCTCGAGATAGATGACCGTGGTGTTGTCCTTGATGGCACCCTCAACCTCTTCCAGGTTATGAGCATCGACAAACGTGGTCCCGACGCCAAACTGGGAGAGCGTATGCTCGAGCAGGTTGTAGGAACCGCCGTAGATGGTCTTCTGAGCCACCACGTGGTCACCGGCCTGGGCAAGAGCCTGCAGGGTATAGGTGATGGCAGCGGCACCGGAGGCGACGGCAAGACCGGCCACGCCACCCTCGAGCGCGGCGATACGGTCCTCAAAGACGCCCTGGGTGGAGTTGGTCAGACGGCCGTAGATGTTACCGGCGTCGGCAAGACCAAAGCGATCGGCGGCGTGCTGGGAGTTGCGGAACACATAGCTCGTGGTCTGGTAGATAGGCACGGCGCGGGAGTCGGATGCGGGGTCGGCGCTCTCCTGGCCAACATGAAGCTGCAGGGTATCGAAACCAAAGGTGTGCTCGGGGTTGTTGATGAACTGGCTCATGATGATCTCCTTGATCGAACGAAAGTAAATAAATAAGAGAGAAGTAAGTCGCTGTCTCCTGATCACGCCGACGGGCGCAAACAGGAGCCCGGCATTCGTCTTGGTAAGCAGTTCATATGCGGTCCTCCTTTTGACATCCCGGTTCCGTGGTCGGCTTAATTACCTACCGCCTTTGTGTGTTTTGAATAGTACGAGCATTGTTTCGCTCAGTCAATCACTTAAAAGCGCTAACCTGTTATCGGTTTTTTAGATAGCTATCGAAAGGACGGGCACCGATGACCCTCCAGCAGCTTCGTTTTCTTATCGCCGTGGCAGAGTCCGGCTCAATCAACGCCGCAGCTCAGCGCCTCTATACCGCTCAGTCCAACATCTCAAACGCCGTCAAAAGCCTAGAACAAGAGCTCCATCTGGAGATCTTTACGCGCTCCAGCCGCGGCGTCACGCTCACCAACGACGGCACCGAGCTTTTGGGCTATGCGCGCCAGGTCGTAGAGCAGGCCGACATGCTCGAGGCACGCTACGAGGACGGTGGCACCCCGCAAGCCCGCCTCGCCATTTCCGCCCAGCACTACGCCTTTTCGGTCGAGGCCTTTGTCAATGTAGTCGAGCGCTGCCGCGACAGCAAGTTCGAGTTCATCATGCGCGAGACCACCACATCGCAGATCATCGATGACGTCCGTGCGTTTCGCAGCGATATCGGCATTCTGTATCTGGATGACTTTAACGCCCGCGTTCTGCAGAAGGCCTTCGCCGATGCCCGCGCAAGCTTCCATCCCCTATTCGACGCGACGGTCCACGTCTTCGTTAGCGAGCGCCACCCGCTCGCACGCCGCCCGCAGCTGTCCCTTGCCGACCTCACGCCCTATACGCGCTACAGCTTTGAGCAGGGAACCTCAAACTCCTTCTATTACGCCGAGGAACCTTTTAGCTATATCCCTTGCGACCGCAACATACGAATCTCGGACCGCGGAACACTTACTAACTTACTTATCACGTCGAACGGTTACACCCTGTCGACCGGTGTCCTCTCCAATGAAATGCAATGGGGCATGGCATCGATCCCGCTAGCAGACGCCCCAACGATGCACGTTGGCTACATCATGCACGACGAGCGCAAGCCCTCTCTCCTCTTGCAGCAATACCTCGACGAGCTCAACCGCATCATCCATGCCAACTAACAGTCGGAAGACGGGGTAGAAATCGTAGATTGCTGGCCCCCGGCGGGCATGGCGCTACAATGGTCACTCACACGAAACGTACCCAACGAAAGGAAGCCCGTGAAGGTCATCATCTATACCGACGGCTCGGCCCGATCAAATCCGGGACGCGGCGGCTACGGCGCCGTGCTCAAATACACCAACCCCGCCGGCAAGACCTTCACCTCCGAGCTTTCGCGCGGCTACGCCAAGACCACCAACAACCGCATGGAACTCATGGCGGTCATCGTGGCGCTCGAGGCGCTCAACCGCCCTTGCGAGGTCGAAGTCCATTCCGATTCGCAGTATGTCGTCAACGCCTTTAACAAGCACTGGATCGACGGCTGGAAAAAGCGCGGATGGAAAACCGCCAACAAGCAACCCGTCAAGAACCGCGACCTGTGGGAGCGCCTACTCACCGCCAAAAGCAAGCACAAGGTTGATTTCATCTGGGTTAAGGGTCACGCCGGTCACGAGCTCAACGAGCGCTGCGATGAGCTCGCCACCACGGCGGCCGACGGCAGCAACCTCGATATCGACGCCGGCTTTAACGAGAGCGACCTGTAATAGCGTTTTCGCGCAGCTTTATATCCCCACGCGCTACACTCATCCTGTAGACCAAACAACGCAAGGGGGACGTATGCTGCGCATCGCGACCATCGGCACATCCATGATCACCGACGACTTTATCCAAGTCGTCAACGCCAACGACCAAGCCGCGTTTGTGGGCACGCTTTCACGCGATGCCAATCGCGGTGCCGCCTTTACCGCCGAGCGCGGTGGCGAGCGAAACTTTACTTCACTCGATGAGCTCGCGGCAGCTGCCGACGTCGACGCCGTCTATATCGGCAGCCCTAACGCACTTCACTACGAGCAGGCCCTTGTCTGCATCGCCGGTGGCAAGCACGTCATCGTCGAGAAGCCCTTCTGCGCCACCGAAGCGCAGGCGCTGGAAGTCTTCCGCGCTGCCGAGGCAGCAGGTGTCGTGGCCCTCGAGGCCATGCGTCCCCTCCACGACCCCGCCTTCCACGCCATCGAGGACGCCCTGGGCGAGATCGCCCCCATCCGCCGCGCCTCATTGCGCTTTGGCAAATATTCCTCGCGCTACAACGAGATTCTCGCGGGACGCGCCACCAATATCTTCGACTGCAATATGGCATCGGGTTCCCTCATGGACATTGGCGTCTACACCGTCGAGCCCATGGTCGAGATTTTCGGCATGCCCTCCGGCCTTACGAGCATGGCTACTCTGCTCGACCCCGCCACGCGACAGCTCACGCACGGCCCCATCGACGGCTGCGGTTCCATCCTCGCCAGCTACGGCGGTGGCCGTATCTCCGTCGAGCTCGCGCACTCCAAAATAACGAATGACCTGCTACCCTCGCAGATCGAAGGCGAGCGTGGCACTATCCAGATCGACCATCTGTCCACGCCCCGCAATGTCCGCATCGACTATCGCGGCGATGTCGTACGCGGCTCGGCGACCGAGGCACCGCGCGAACAGGGCGACAACGGCCGCGTGCTCGACCTGCCCAAATCGAGCAACACTATGGAATACGAACTCACAGACTTTATCACCGCCATCGGCGGCATCGATAACGTTAAGGAAGAGATTTGGGAGACCCCGGCGGGACGCCACGAGCTTGGCCACTACCGCGATGTTACGCTTGTCTCACTGCGCATCATGGATGCCGTGCGCCAGCAGGCCGGCATTACCTTCCCGGCCGACGCAGGCAAGCAGGCATAGCGATGGGCTTCTTCGATACGTTCTTCTCCAGCGTCACCGGCGGCAGTCGAGAGCCTCAAAAACCATCAAACGTCGAGCTCGAACTGCGCCGCAGGCTTACTGTGCTCGCAAGCGACGAGGCCACTCAAGACACTCCCCTGCGCTTTTTCCTGCGCTGGGCGGGGCAAGTCCAGGGCGTCGGTTTTCGCTTTACCAACACCAACCTCGCGCAGGCACGCGTACTCACCGGCTGGGTGCGTAACATGGAAGACGGTTCAGTCGAGATGGAGATACAGGGAGCTCCGGCAAACATCCTATCTCATCTCGAGGCGCTTCACGCCTCCTACGAGCGCATGGGAACGCGTTTTCGCCTCGTAGACGCCCAGGCCCGAGCCCCACTTGCCAATGAAGACGGTTTCATTCCTCGTTATTAGTATTGTGTGCTAAATACGGTATCATTTACCTACGACCGTTGATAGAAAAGAGGCGAGGCGCATGGCGGTGCAAAGAAGGAATACCAGGCAGCGAAAGCTGGTTCTTGACGCCGTGCGCCAAAGTTATAACCATCCCACCGCCGACGAAATCTACAACGTCGTGCGCGCGCAGGATGACAAAATCAGCCGCGGTACGGTCTACCGCAATCTCAATCTCTTGGCCGACGCCGGCGAGATCCTCTCCATCAAGACGCCGGGCGGCAGCCGCTTCGATCGCACGATCGAGCCGCATGCGCATATCATCTGCACCTCATGCAGCCGCGTCATCGACGTACCGCTCCCCTTCGATGCCCAGCTCGACGCCAAGGCGTCCGAGCAAATCGGCTGGCACGTCACGTCGCACTACACCATCTTCGAGGGTCTCTGCCCCGACTGCCGGTAGATGTTTGGGACATGCCTACTCAGCAAGTAGACGACGCAGCTCCTCTTCGACCGTATGCGCGTAGCGGACACGGTCGTTGATGCCGCGCATGGTGGGGTTGCAGCTCTCCATCAGATAGGGATGGCCCACGACGTTGAGCATGTCGCGATCGTTCTCATTGTCGCCAAACGCCATCATCGCATCGGGCGAGATCCCCAGGGCACGACCGTAATCGGCAAGCGCGGACCCCTTGCCCGAATCAAAGCCGATAAAGTCGGTCCATTCGGTTCCCGACGTCATCACGTCAACACGGTCGCTAAAGAGGCACTCAAAATACTCCAGCGCCGCCGGCTGCTCCGCCTCGGGCGTCTGGAAGGCAATCTTAATGACATCCTCGTCAATGTCTTCGGGACGGTCGACTACCGCCACATCACAATGGACCTCATAACGCAGGTGGTCAACAAACGCATCGTTGCTGCCCATGGTGTAGAGGCGCCCCTCACACGAAAGGGTCACGTCGGCATGGGGGTACGCAACCACGGCATTCGCGATATCCATGGCCAGGCCACGCTCCATAGAACGCTTGACCACGGCACGCCCCTCGCTCATGACCAGGGCTCCGTTTTCGCATACATAGGAGAGTTCATCGGCCACCGGGGCAAACAGGTAGCGCAGGCTCGTATATTGACGGCCACTCGCCGGCATAAACACGATACCGCGACGATGCAGCTCATCGATGAGCTCAAAGGCCTCGGAACGCGGCTCGCGCTCCCCCGGATGCAGCAACGTGCCGTCCAAATCGCATGCAATCAGCTTAATTCCCTCAAGGCCCATATACTTTCCCCCAAAGCACCCCATCAACAGCAAGACGGGCTTTGAATAGTTGCCTCTCAAAGTCCGTCTTACTCATACGCACGTTAACCGCGCGCCTTCTTTACGATCGTAAAGTCTGGAGCCATACTCACAACGGCATCCGCCGCACTCGACGCAAAGCGCCGGTCCGCATCGAGTTCACGGGTAACCACCGAGAGCCGAACGCCCTCGACGCCCCGGAGCATGCGGCCCAAAACAGGCTGCACCGGCGTATACATGCGCACGGTATGCTCGTCCGAATCGCCTCGGAAAAGCGGCGTGTGCATATTGCCGATCTCCCAGCACGCATGCGCGAGCGCAATCGGGTCCATGCGATCGACTTCGACCAAATAGACCTCGGCGCTGCGCAGGCGCACGACAACCACCACGGGCACCATGCCCGAACGGTCAATGGCGAGCACATCGCCATCGGCAAGACGGCCGCCGTCGGCAGTATCCAACCGAACATCGATCGTGCGCCCCAGCTCCGTCACGCCCATAAACGCGCATGCATCAGCCTGGTCCCAATCGAGCAGTAGCTCGTCAACTTCAAAGACACCGCCCAGCTCCCGGCGAAGCAGGAGTTCATAGGACGGATCGTTGAGATTTCCCAAGCATGTCGTCGAAACCAAGCGTTCAGGCATACTCTAGCCCTCGACCTCGACGAGCTCGATATCAAAGTTGAGATCCTTGCCGGCGAGCTCGTGGTTGGCGTCGAGCGTCACGGCCTCGGGCGTCACGTCGATGACCACGGCGGGGACGGGCATGCCGCTCGGCGTGGACAGGAAGAGCTTCATGCCCTTCTCGATCTGCTCGATGTTGGGAACCTGTTCGGCCGGGAAGGTAATAACCATCTCGGGGTTGTGCTCGCCGTAGGCATCGGCAGCGGGAATGTGCACGGTCTTCTTCTCGCCCACCTGCATGTCGACAACAGCGGCGTCGAAGCCCTTAATCATCTGACCGGCGCCGCAGATGAACTCCAGCGGCTCGCCGCGATCGTAAGAGCTATCGAACTGCGTGCCGTCGTCGAGCGTGCCACGATAATGGGTCTTGACCTTCTTGCCCTTGTTGGACATGGTAACCTCCGTGATAAGGGCGGCGCACA
The DNA here is from genome assembly GCF_003469085.1 of Collinsella sp. AM29-10AC. Taxonomy (NCBI): domain Bacteria; kingdom Bacillati; phylum Actinomycetota; class Coriobacteriia; order Coriobacteriales; family Coriobacteriaceae; genus Collinsella; species Collinsella sp. AM29-10AC. Next base: position 26,019 of record NZ_QSKB01000009.1, on the reverse strand, counting down.
ACGCGGGCCGCCGTGAACATATGGCGCTAACTATACCCTAGTCATACAATTCAAAGACAGTTTGCAAAGAAACGCTGCAACCGGAGGAACCATGGCATATCCCGTATTTGACCTACACTGCGACACCGCCGACCGCATCGGCTGGGCCACGCTCGATCTCGACCTGCGCTTTACCGCCGGCACCGACGGTTATTTCCCCGGCGACGAAACGCATCCGCAAGATTTCGACCTCATCGAGGGCAACGCCTGCGCCATCTCGCTCGCAAAGATCGGCAACACGCCGTGGGCACAGTGCTTCGCCACGTTTGTCCCCGACGAGATTCCCACCGCCCACGCCGCGCGCTTCCAGGCGCAGATCATGGCACACATGAGCGGCCAAGCAATGCTCAACCACGACCGCATGGTCAACGTACGCAACGCCGCAGACATTCGCCCCGCGCTCAAAGACGGCAAGGTCGCCTGCATCCACACCATCGAAAACGCCACGTTCTTTGCCGAGGACCCCGCGCTGATCGAGGTGCTCAAGAGCCTGGGCGTACTCATGTCGTCACTCAGCTGGAATGCGCAGGGACCGCTCGCGAGCGGCCACGACACCCACGCCGGTCTCACCGCCGCCGGTATCGAGGCGCTTACGCAGATGGAGCACGCCGGCATGGTGCTCGACGTCTCCCACCTCAACGATGAGTGCTTTGACGAGGTTGTCGCCCATGCCACGCGCCCCTTCGTCGCCAGCCACTCCAACTCCCGCACCGTCTGCGGCGTCAAGCGCAACCTCACCGACGACCAGTTCCGCACCATTCGCGACATGGGTGGCATCGTCGGCCTCAACTACTGCAGCGAGTTCCTTTCCAACGACGCAACCGACAAAACCGCCGCAGACGTCACCTTCGACCAGCTGGCGGCACATATCGAGCACTGGCTCGACCTGGGCGGCGAGGACGTCATCGCGCTCGGCGGCGACTGGGACGGCGCCACGGTGCCCGCTTTCCTCTCCGATGCCAGCAAGATGCCCGAATTCCAGAACATGCTTTCCAAGCATTTTGGCAAGACCGTGATGCAGAAGCTCTGCAGCGACAACGCGCTTGCTTTCTTTGAGCGTTATTAAGAGCGCAATTATTTTCGCATCCCTTGAGCGGGCCGGCATGCCGAGCGGTCGACATGCCGACCCGCCCCCCCCCCCAATCTGAAGGATCACATTTGACGCAGCAATTTACGATTTCCGTATCCCGACCGGATGGGACGGCCTTGCCCGTCATCGTTACCAAAAAACGCGTCAAGAACTTCAACCTACGCGTCACATCGAGCGGCGAGGTCCACGCCAGCGCACCGCTCGGCGCCAGTCGCGAGCGCATCGAAGCGTTTGTGAAGCGCAACAGCGCCTGGATTATCAGCCGACTTGCCCAGCGCGAGCAACGTCAGGCGACAGCGCGAGAGCCGCTTAGCCCATCGACCATCATTGCACTTTGGGGCAAGCCCATCACGGTACAGGACGCACTCGATCACAACTTTGCATCGCCCGCACCGCGACCCAAGCAGGCCACCTTCGCAAGTTTTATGGGTACCGACGAATCGGACGAAAGCCCACAGGCTAAGCAGCGCGCAATCCTCGACGGCCTAACGTCCGACGAGCTCCAAGCCCACATCGACCAGCTCTATGCGTCCGAGGTCGCATCGGCGCTGCGCGATATGGTGCACGCATACGAAATCGCAATGGGTGTCGCCGTTTCCCGCATTTCCGTACGCAGCATGAAAACGCGTTGGGGCTCATGCACGCCCAAATCCGGCGCCATTCGCATCGCGCGCGAGCTCGCCGCCTACCCCGTCGAATGCCTCGACATGGTTGTCGCCCATGAGCTCGTCCACTTGCTCGAGCCAAGCCACAACCAGCGGTTTCACGCCCTGCTCGACACGTACTGCCCTAACAATAGAGCTCTGTCGCAGCGGCTCAAGCAGCCACCCCTCAACAAGCTCTAGCGTCGACTAGCGCACGCGCTCGATCTCGACGCCGCAGCTTGCCAGCGGCAAGCCGACAGGCGCCCACGGTTTATCGAGCTTTATGCGCACACCAAGCAGCGAGGGATAACGGCGCAGCAGCATCTGGGCCGTCCCCTCGGCTGCCGCCTCGATGAGTTTAAACGTATGCTCGCGCAGATAGCCATCAACATCGTGGCACACCGAGCCGTAGTCAATCGAGGCATCCAGGTTATCGTGCTCCCCCGCCGCGCGCAGGTCGGCATAGAGCACCAGAGAAACGATGAACTTCTGACCCAGCGCGTTCTCCTCGGGATACACGCCATGGTTGGCAAAAACCTCAAGGCCGTCAATGGCAATACGATCGGCATGGCGCAGATCGTCATAGCTCACGTGAGGCACCGCCGTTGCGGTGGATATTTCGCCCCTTCCACGGCGAGCGAGCTCGGCGCCTTCAGTCTTGGTGGCATTCTCGGGCAGTTTCTTGTTACTCATCGCGATCGTCTCCTTCGTTTAGAACCCCGACCGCGCAAATCAACTACACGCGAATCGACAGGTTCTTTTTATCATCGCTCCAGTTGCAAGCATTGCGCGCGGGGCATGCAAAGCAGGCGCGCGACGCTTTGTCGGCTGCATAGAGCAGACGCTCAAGCGGTTGGCTGTTCACGCGCAGCTTTCGATGGCCCAGAATGGCCGTCTTAATGGCTGCGGCATCGGCCGGCTCAAACGCCATGTCATCGGGCATGCCACCGAGGATCGCATCAGCGACGCGTTCGCTTGCAACATCATGGGATATACCCGATTCATACTGTTCATCTTTGCCGATATCGTGAAGAAGTGCCGTGGCGTAGATGACCTCGCGGTCAAATTCGAGCTGCTCCTCGAGATTCTTGATCCACATAATGCGAGCGACATCGAGCAGATGGTCAATACCGTGGCGGCAGAAGATGCGCCCCGATTCCAACTGTGCAATGTTGCCCAGGTGCCGCCGGAACAGCCCGTTGGTACAAATGTAATCAATGCGAGGCATGGCGCCAAAGGGGGCCAGGCCCGAAGCCATAAAGCCGCGACGCGACGTCCCCTCATCGGTCTTCGATGTAAAGTCGTTGACGACTCTCATGGTTAGCGGTCCAGCATCCTAAAGAAACGCTCCTCGAGCGCGGGATCGGTCTCAAAGACGCCGCGGCGAGCGAGCGTCACGGTCTTGGTGCCGGGCTTTTGCACGCCACGCATCGTCATGCACATATGCTCGGCCTCCATCAACACAATCGCTCCCTGGGGAGCGAGATACTCCATGAGGGCATCGGCAACCTGCGCACACAGCTGCTCCTGCAGCTGCAGACGGCGGGCATAAACCTCAACCGTGCGAGCAAGCTTGGAAAGCCCGGCCACCCGACCGTTAGGGATATAACCAATGGCGGCCTTGCCATAAAACGGCAGCAGATGATGTTCGCACAGCGAGTAGAACGTGATGTCGCGCTCGATAACCAAATCGTTCGAAGCGACGGCAAAGGTTTTGGACAGGTGCTCCTCGGCACTCTGGTCCACACCGCCGGCGATCTCGCCATACATACGGGCAACGCGCGCCGGGGTCTCCAGCAGGCCCTCACGAGTTGGATCCTCGCCTATGCCCTCAAGCAACAGCTTAATGGCGGCCTCGACTTTTTCCTGATCGACCATCTGGGCCTCACTTTTCCGATTTCACGTTCGCGCTATGGTACCACGCCCTCCGGCATCGACCACAAGCTACATAGTATGGGTCGAATAGACCGGATCATCGCGCCAAAGTTCAACCGCATCACAAAGCGCAACGCCCTCGCGCTCAGCACGGGCGCGCGTAGCGTTCATATCGATCACGCGCTGGTTGCTCGAGCCCCTAAAGCGCAGCGTGATATCGTACAGGTCCTGAACAAACGGGCCGTCCACCAACATGTCGAGGCAGGCAAGGATGCGGTCCGTCACCTCGGTATGATGACGACCACCCGGCATAAGCTCCTCGAGCACGTCACCGGTAAAGCACCAAATGGTCTTCCCCGACCCCACTGGATAGGCCGCGCGAACACGCTCGACAAACTCAACGAGCCCCGCCTGATTCTCGGGCTCCATGGGCTCGCCGCCCAGAATCGTCAGACCATCGATAAAGGGATGATCGAGACTCTTGATAATCTTGTCCTCGACGGCACGATCGAACGGCTCACCCGCAGCAAAGTCCCACGCAACAGAGTTAAAGCAATTCTTGCACCCACGACGGCACCCGCTTACAAACAGAGAAGTACGAACGCCTTCTCCATCAGCAATGTCGAAATACTTAATGTTCGCGTAGTTCATAGGTAACTCTCCCGGGAGGCCGGGACATATCATCCCGTCCTCAAACATTCTCGGCCTGCGGCCTGCGAAACTGCGGGCGGGACGATATGTCCCGGCCTCATGCAAAGGGTAACTCAATGAACGAAGCGAACATCGAGCATAGGGTTCGAGGTCTAATAAAAACTTTGTTGCAGCTCAACCGCCATCGCAAGTAAATCGAAGCTGCAGCTCGAATTATTTCCGCTAAGAACTTCGAAGAGTGAGCAGACCGCATGCTGCATCTCAGCTACATCAACTTGGCTGCCCCGTAGCGAGGCCCCGGACCTTTGCTCGATATGAGTTCCGCACGAACAGGAGGCGCCAGTGGCGCCTCCGTCGTGAGCCAGGACTGTCCGAAATAGCGAGTAAAGGTCCGGGGCCTCGCTACGGGGCAGCCTGGGATGGTTATTAGAGATGCAGCACGCGGTCGCGGATCTCCTCGGTTCGACCCTGGTTCCAGAACTGGGTACCGATGTAGCCGCACGTACGACGAGCGACGTTCATCTTCTCCTGGTCTCGGTTGCCGCAGTTGGGGCACTCCCACACCAGCTTGCCATCGTCCTCAACAATCTTGATCTCGCCATCGTAGCCGCACACCTGGCAGTAGTCGCTCTTGGTGTTGAGCTCGGCGTACATGATGTTGTCGTAGATGTACTGCATCACGCGAATGACAGCCTTGAGGTTGTCCTGCATGTTGGGAACCTCAACGTAGGAGATAGCACCGCCCGGCGAAAGCTGCTGGAACATGCCCTCGAACTTGAGCTTGTCGAATGCGTCGATCTCCTCGGACACGTGGACGTGGTAGCTGTTGGTGATGTAGCCCTTGTCCGTCACGCCCGGGATGATGCCAAAACGACGCTGTAGGCACTTGGCGAACTTGTAGGTCGTCGACTCAAGCGGGGTCCCGTACAGCGAGAAGTCAATATCGCTTTCTGCCTTCCACTCGGCGCACTTGTCGTTCATGCGCTGCATAACCGCCATGGCAAAGGGCGTGCCCTCCTTCTCGGTGTGGCTGTGACCCGTCATGTACTTGACGCACTCATACAGACCGGCATACCCCAGGCTGATGGTGGAATAGCCGCCCACGAGCAGCTTATCGATCGTCTCGCCCTTCTTCAGACGCGCCAGGGCGCCGTACTGCCAAAGAATCGGTGCGGCATCCGAAAGCGTACCCATCAGACGCTCATGACGGCACAGCAGGGCGCGGTGGCACAGCTCAAGGCGCTCGTCGAAGATCTTCCAGAACTTGTCCATGTCCTGATGCGAGCTCAGCGCGACATCGGGCAGGTTAATGGTCACAACACCCTGGTTAAAGCGACCATAGTACTTGGGCTTGGTCGGGTCATAGTTCAGCGCGTTGGCAACATTGTTAAAGCCGTTACCGGAGCGGTCGGGCGTCAGGAAGCTACGGCAGCCCATGCAGGTATAGCAGTCGCCGTTGCCCGCGGTCTCGCCCTTCGACAGTTTGAGCTCGCGCATCTTCTTCTCGGAGATGTAGTCGGGCACCATGCGCTTGGCAGTGCACTTCGCAGCCAGCTGAGTCAGGTAGAAGTACGGGGAATCCTCGTAAACGTTATCGTCCTCGAGCACGTAGATAAGCTTGGGGAACGCCGGAGTGATCCACACGCCGGCCTCGTTCTTAACGCCCTCATAGCGCTGACGGAGCGTCTCCTCCACGATCATGGCAAGGTCGTGCTTCTCCTGCGCCGAGCGAGCCTCGTTGAGATACATGAAGACCGTCACGAACGGCGCCTGGCCATTCGTGGTCATTAGGGTCACGACCTGATACTGAATCGTCTGAACGCCGCGACGGATCTCGTCACGCAGACGGTCCTCAACGACCTCGCGGACCTTCTCGGCAGATGCCGAAACGCCGAGCTCCTCGAGCTCGCGGGCGACCTCGCCGCGAATCTTTTGACGGCTCACCTCAACAAAGGGGGCGAGATGGGTCAGCGAGATAGACTGGCCGCCGTACTGGGAGGATGCAACCTGGGCGATGATCTGTGTCGCGATGTTGCAGGCCGTCGAGAAGCTGTGCGGCTTCTCAATCAGCGTACCCGAGATAACAGTACCGTTCTGGAGCATATCCTCCAGGTTCACCAGATCGCAGTTATGCATGTGCTGGGCAAAGTAGTCGGAATCGTGGAAGTGGATCAGGCCCTCATTATGAGCATCCACAATCTCCTGGGGCAGCAGCACACGCTGAGTCAGGTCCTTGGAGATCTCGCCGGCCATGTAGTCACGCTGAACGGAATTAACGGTCGGGTTCTTGTTGGAGTTCTCCTGCTTGACCTCTTCGTTGTTGCACTCGATGAGCGACAGAATCTTGTCATCGGTCGTGTTCTTCTGGCGCTTCAGGCTCTGAACATAGCGATAGATGATGTAGTGGCGGGCAACCTCGTAGCAGTCGAGGCGCATAATCTCGTCCTCGACCAGATCCTGGATCTCCTCGACCGATACGGTGTGGCCGGCCTTCTCACATGCCTCGGCGACGTTTTGCGCCGCGTAGATCACCTGGCGGTCGGTAAGACGAGAGCCCTCCACGACCTCCAAGTTTGCGGCGCGGATCGCATTGACGATCTTTTCGATGTCAAAGACAACCTCGGTGCCGCTGCGCTTGATGATCTTCATCCTCTTGCCTCTTTCGCGTCGTAGTCTCATTGCGCTTCAGAGCCAAACGATACCCGGCAGGGCGTGCCCCTGTCTTGCGGCGCCGTCGCGCAATCTGTGTTCTCGATAAACCATAAGTCTCCATGCGGACATGCCCAGGAGCCGATCAAGCGGCTCAGGGACACGTTCAAAAGAGGCAGTTAAGGTCTTCGTTCTTTGTCCGCCATCTATCATACGACAAAGACGCATCTATATCCTGTATTCTTTTTTTAAGTCAAACACAACATATAGTGTTTCAGCAGGTCAAAGCAATTGGTCATTTTGCAGACGCATTAATTATGAGGGGCTCTTGGCAAGTCGGTAAAACGTTACCAACACGGCTACCTGCATGGCAGTTATAAAACCCCCTTAGTCAAGCCGCTGACAAATCCTACCAAAACCAAGCCGCTCACGCCAAAAGAATCCAAAAGATAATGCTTGACCAACATGTTGCGGTCGTGCCTTGCCGAGCCTCATGCAACCGCGGCACGAGTCCTTGAAAGATATGTGTATGCAAACGGAGAAGATGAGAGTTTCCCCGGATGACTACTGAGAAGCATCCCGGAAGATCAAAAACTCGAAATTTGGTGACGTATTTGGCGACACATTTGGCAACCAAAACAAAACAGCCCAGAGGACATAGCCTCTGGGCTGCGAACATTTGGTGGGCGTTAGAAGATTTGAACTTCTGACCTCTTCCGTGTCAGGGAAGCGCTCTCCCCCTGAGCTAAACGCCCAAATGGAGCGGACACCGGGGCTCGAACCCGCGACCCCAACCTTGGCAAGGTTGTGCTCTACCAACTGAGCCATGTCCGCTTACGAGGATTAATCTTACGTGATGCCCGCATCCTATGCAAGAACTTTTTTTGAAAAGTTTTGCGACGCCCTCGCGAACCTCGCGAAGACATCAGCCGCCGCGGAAGGCGCAGGCAAACGCAAGCTCGCCGCAAGAGACTCCTATATCTCACCGAGCATGATCCAGGCAGAGCTGTCCTGCGCGAGCCTGCCGTCTGCAAGCGGTGATGAGGTGAGCAGGACTCTGCCCGCCGGCAGCTCCACGGGTACTGCGCCGAAGTTCGTCACACACGCCCAGCCGTTGTCGCGGCGATAGGCGATGACGCCACCCTCAGCGCCCTCGGCACCATCCGCAAGGCCGGTGCGCCCGTCGAGATTGAGCCACGCAAGATCGTTGGCGCACCCGCGCAGCTTGCGCCGCAGCCAGAGGGCGTCGCGATAGAGCGCAAGCATCGATGTCGGGTCCGCTTCTTCCCTATCGGCAGCGTAATCGGAAAACCATGCAGGCTGTGGCAGATGGGGCGCCGCATCGGCGTCCGCCGGTGAAAACCCAAACGATCCGCCCTGCGCGGGATCGTCCGCCGCCACCCACGGCAGGGGCACACGACAGCCGTCGCGCCCCTTCTCGCGCTTCGGTCCGTGCGTATTGGTCGCAGTGGGATCTTCGAGTGCAGCCCACGGAATGTCAGCCACCTCAAAAAGGCCGAGCTCCTCACCCTGATACACGTATGCCGAGCCCGGAAGCGCCAGCTCAAGCAAAAGGGCCGCCCGCGCGCGGCGCTCACCGAGTTCGCGGTCCTCGTCATAAGACGACCCGTCGCGTAAGAGCCAGTCGAGCGCAATCTGGTGGTAGCGCGTCGCCTTGATTTGCGGCAGGGCATAGCGCGTCGCCACGCGCGGCACGTCGTGGTTGGAGAGTACCCAGGTCGAGGCAGAATTGGATTCGATAGCCGCCTTCAAGCCCTCCTCGATTGCAGCGTGCATGTCATCATAGGTCCAAGTGGCCTTGGCAAACTCAAAGTTGAATGTCTGGCCAAGCTCGCTGGGACGCGCGTAGAGATACTGGCGCTCGGGCAGCACCCATGCCTCGGCAACGGCGCTGCGCGGCGGATTATAGCGGTCGAACACGCGGCGCCACTCGCGATAGATCTCATGGACCTCGTTGCGGTCCCACAGCGGATGGGTGCCGTCGCCAACCATGTCATCGCCCTCGGCGAGATGCCACCGGTCGAGGTCATCGCGGTCGAGATCCTTGGCGAGACCGTGCGCCACATCAATGCGAAAGCCATCGACGCCTCGATCGCTCCAAAACGCCAGGACGTCGCAAAAGAACGCGTGAACCTCGGGGCATGACCAGTCAAAGTCCGGTTGCTCGGGCGTAAACATGTGCAGATACCACTGACCGTCCGCAACACGCGTCCAGGCGGGGCCGCCAAAGTTGGCATTCCAATTGGTGGGAGGCAGCTCGCCGTGCTCGCCGCGACCATCGCGGAAGATATAACGGGCGCGCTCGGGTGATCCGGGGCCGGCGGCAAGAGCGGCTTTGAACCAGGGGTGCTGGTTGGACGAATGGTTGGGCACGATGTCGACGATGACCTTGATGCCGTGCGCGTGAGCCGCAGTGATCATGTCATCGAAGTCGTCAAGCGACCCGAGACGTGGGTCGACATCGCAGTAGTCCGCCACATCATAGCCGCCATCAACAAGAGGCGATGGGTAAAACGGGCTCAGCCAGATGGCCTCGATACCCAGCCGCTCAAGATAGTCCATCTGCTGGGTAATGCCCGCGATATCGCCCAGACCCGAACCAGTCGAATCCTTAAACGAGCGCGGGTAGATCTGATAGATCGCGGCGTCGGACATCCATGAGCGCGAAGAAGACTTTTCTGTAGCCATGGGGCGTATCTCCCTTGCAACGAGGTTATGCGAGATGCCCACGATGATACGCCCAAAGCGGACATTCGCGGCAAACAACGCCACAGCCACGCCCCAAACGCTCGCTCCCTCTCGGGTTCGAGTCTCCTGGGACGAATCGATCGATCAGTGAAAAGAACGGAAGGCCCACTCCTCCGGCCACGACAGCGAGCGGGCTCCGGGTGCCCCAAGTTGCCGCGAAAGAGGAGGGAAGCGTACTTTATGTACGCGACCGACGATTGAGGGGCAAGATGGGGTGCCCGGGGCTCGCGCAGCGTCAACAAAAAACGCGGTTCGTTAGAACCGCGTAAGATAGTTGGAGCGGACAACGGGGCGTCCGCGTATCCGCTTCGCGGATCCGCACCGGCTTCGGCCGCCTGCCGGCGACCTCGCCAGCTCGCTACAAACGCTCCGCGTTTGCTTAACGCTCGCTCCCTCTCGGGTTCGAGCCCAAGCGATGGGTACGAAAAAGCCCGGCTACCGTAGTAGTCGGGCTGCTGCGTTTGGAGCGGACAACGGGGCTCGAACCCGCGACCCCAACCTTGGCAAGGTTGTGCTCTACCAACTGAGCCATGTCCGCATATGTAAAACAAAACGGGCGCCGGAGCGCCCGGATGTTGCCTGGAGGCGAAGCCCGGATTCGAACCGGGGGTAAAGGCTTTGCAGGCCTCTGCCTTACCACTTGGCCACTTCGCCGAAAAAGGACCGCCTAAACGGTCCGAAAATGCAATGGAGCGGACAACGGGGCTCGAACCCGCGACCCCAACCTTGGCAAGGTTGTGCTCTACCAACTGAGCCATGTCCGCTTGCGGGTTATTAATTTACGCGAGTTGTCCAAAAGACGCAAGTACTTTTTTCAAAAAACTTGTCTGCCGCATGTTCTTAGTAGCTAAACGCGCTAAAGCGATTGGCTAGGCACACGATTCCAGCGCTCCGCTAAACAGCTTCACCATCTGCACGCGCGTGCCGGCGCCGTCCGTACGACGAGCAACCTCCACGTTATCGACGAGCATACGCATAAGCTTGATACCACGGCCGCGCTCCTCTGATGCGACCGGTTCGCTCGTTTCATCGATAGAATAGCCGGCACCTCGATCAAGCACCTCAACCACAACGCGATCGCTATAGGCCTGAACCGTCAGGACGCACCCGATACCGCCCGCATGGTCATAGGCATTACCCAGCGCCTCCCCCGACGCCAATGCGACATCGTAGCGCTCGTCACGGCGCAACGGAAGCGATTCAAGGAGTTCGGCGATACGATGTCGGTAGTATGGAAGATTCTCGATACCCTGACGGACCTCGACGCTCTTACTCCAGCGAGGCAGCTCCCCCACCGGAATGGCGGGAATAGACTCCCGTGCCGGCCCCGCGACATGAAGGATATCGACAAGACGAGCAATCTCCAAAAAGCGAACAACTTCACCTGATGCATTGACGAGCGAAAGCAGGCCTTCTCGCCTCATGAGCTCACGAGCGCGCGTAAGCAGGAATGCCAGGCCCGTCGAATCGATAAAGCTAACAGCCTGACAGTTGATGACGACACGACGCACGCCGCGGCCAATCAAAGCATCCAACCGCCGACGCAGCGCAGGCACCGTGGCGATGTCGATATCGCCTGGTGGCGTCAAAACCGCTATGTCATTCCACTCATTCATACGACCATGGTTCCCCAAAAAAGCCCACTCGATGCATTCGTTTCCCCAACCGTACGGATTCAGCCCGCCCAGCGTCGTCTATGAACGACCCCGTAAAAACTCAAGGGACACCAATGCAATGTCATCGTCCAGCGCCGATTCGGTAAATCGGTCAAGCTCGCCCAAGACCTTGCCGCAAATGCCCGACACGCCCTCACCCGAGACAGAGAGCAGAAGGTCGCGAAGGCGCTGCTCGCCAAAGAAAGCACCCGAGCGGTCACGCGCTTCGATTGTTCCGTCGGTGTACATAAATAGCATGTCACCAGGAGCGAACGTAAACACGCCTGTCTCGTATACCATGCTCTCAAAGGCACCGATTACCCCCGATTGGCATCCAAGCAGCTCGACCTCCCCCCCACGGGCCTCGCCGCCACCCAGCGGCATCGACTCTGGCCTGATGACCATGGTCGGAGGATGGCCCGCCGAACAATACGTTGCGCGTCCGGCTTTAAGGTCAATCTTGGCGATAAAGGCCGTCACGAACGTCTCGACCCTCGAAAAGCCCATGAGCATGCTGTTAAGGGAGCGTGCCATGCGGGCCGGTCCAGCGCCCTCCCAGGCATATGCCGTCAGGGCCGTCTTGACGAGCGCGGACATCGATGCAGCCTCAATGCCTTTGCCAGACACATCGCCCAGAATCATGACGGCGCAATCGTCGGGAAGACGGATGAGCGCATAGAAATCGCCGCCGACCAACGCCGAGTTCGTGGCCGACAGGTACACCGAATCGGCGGCGATTCCCGGAACATCCCCCAGTGAATTTCTCATGCCAATCTGGAGGGTCTGAGCGATATGGCGCTCCTCACGCTTTTGAGATTCGCCTTCATAGATCAGTTCAAAGTCATGAGCCAAGTGCACCAAGTAATCATATTCAAGGTCATCAATCGGCTCTTGGCTACCATCACGAAGCAGCAGCGCGCGCGTCGTCGGGCCCTTCGCAACAGAAGCAGGAACGATCGCGTCGTTACTGTGCTTGCCATCGCCCTCAGAGCGCGGGCGCCCCGCCTCGATGCCGGCGTCGACGTAGAGACCCTGGCAAGGCAGGCCATGCGCTCTAAGCCAGCCTCCCATAGGCATCGATTCGTCAACGCGAGTTATACGGACGTGTTTAAGGTCCTCGGCACTCGTGCCGCCCAAAACAGATGCCTCAAAGCCATCAGGGGCAGCCCCCAAACGTGCCGCTGGCGCCGTCGTGGAAAAGAAAAGCTTCTCGGGATCGTCCGGCAAAGCAACGCGACTGCCGCCTTCAAAATCTATGACGTAGGAATCCAGACTGGCGTCATACTCAATAGGGCAAAAATGGCAGTTGAGCATATTGCAGATCTCGGACGATACCGCCTGGGTAGCCGCGGCGGAATCGTCTAGAAAGGTAAACAACTCATCCCGCAAGACATTGAGCGAGCGGCCAAGCTCGGCCGTGCGACGGGAGCGAAGGCTCGATGCCATGCCGACCAGCTGGATAGACAGGTAATCGCAAATGACCTCGAGCACATTAACGTCATAGGCGAGCGGTGCCTGGGGGCGTTTCCAACCAACTTCCAGCACGCCAAGGATCTGCGTACCGTAAAAAACGGGAAGACAGATTTCACTGCGGTACGGAGGCATATCCTGCATGCGCAACAGGTGCTTAGAACGATTATCCAGGTCCATGAACATACCGGAGGCGGCCTTATCGCCCTCAAGGTCCTGTTGAATCGACAAGCGACAAGCACGCGACTCGCGAAGAACATACGTCGGAATGCCAGCGCCATACGGCAAAAACTCGGGCAGGTAGCTGTCGAGCAGCTCCTTGGAAACACCGCGAAGCTTAAAGCCGCCGCTCTCAGAAAAATAGATAGCGGCACCCGAAGCATCGAGCGTTCCTACAAGCTGGTTCAAAACGGTATCAAGCAGGCTGGGTAACTCATCGGAGCCCACAGTGCTCATAATGACCGAGAGCGTGCCAGAGAGACGCTTGTTCGCCACTCTAAGCTCCGATAACGCACGCTTGAGTTGCCGGTCGTGAGAATACTGTTCCTCGATACTGTGAAGCGCCACCAGGACACGTGGTGCGCGGCGCCCAAAGATGCGTGGAGGCGTTACGGAGCCCGCACGAACCAAGACGGGAATAAAAGAGCCGTCACTCAGTTTGAGCATCAGTTCGTTCTCGGAGCCATCAGTTTCAAATGGCAGACGATGTTCCGTCGCACGTTCAAAAGAGGACGAGTACAGGACGTCTTTAACATCTCCACCGATGACGTCGGCGCGTTCCTCGCACATCAAACCAAGTAAGCGATTATTCACATGCAGAATGGTTCCGTCGAGCTCGCAGATGATGACAGCATCGCTCGTGATCTCGACTAGTTGGGCAACGTCTGCCCACTCGTTGCGTTCAAGCGTTTCCATCGTGGACCCCACCGTCTATCGGTAACAAAAAAGCCTCCGAAGAGGCTTCTCAAATGCGATGGTGTCGGAGGCGGGACTTGAACCCGCATGACCAAAAAGCGGTCACTAGCACCTCAAGCTAGCGCGTCTGCCAATTCCGCCACTCCGACATGCTATGTTGTTGATTCGCGCTTCGTTTTGTTGGACCCGCGCGTTCAACGAGGAAGATAATAACCTATGATTCGAGAACTGTGCAAGCACTTTTTTCAAAAAAGTTTACGAATTTGTAAATGCGCAGGTAGATCCGTATGCCCGGCCCCGAATCGGTGTTGCCTCCCGGCGCGTCCTCGGGCATGGGCGATATTTTGCTACGCACTTCGTGCTGCAAAATATCGCTCCCCCTGCGGAATGCGCCGGGAGGCAACACCGATTCGGGGCCTACCAACACATACTCCAGGCACAGTTCTCAAACATGTTCTGGGGCTGATGCAAATTTGGTGGCTCGGCAAAGCCGAGCCCTTATATGGGGAGGCCGGAGCCAAAGCTCCGGCCTCACTAACTTTCCTATTAGATTAAGTGAGCGATCAAGGAATCTCACTCCCCTCTGCCGCGTTAACGCAGGGCCCGCCCTGGTGTTGCTTTTCAGAACATTCCGCAGGACGGAGGAAGCCCCGCAGCGCGTAGCGCGCAGCGGGGCTTCCGACATGTCCGAGGACGTTCTGAAAAGTAACACCAGGCGGGCCCGGACGAGAACAACCGACTACAGGTCGATGTGCGATTCCTTGATCGGGAACGGCTCCGCGAAGTGACAGGCGCAGCAGTGACCCGGTGCGACTTCCTTAAACTCGGGAAGCTTCTCGGAGCAGATGCCCTGCGCGATCGGGCAGCGCGTGTGGAAACGGCAACCGGTCGGCGGATCCAGCGGCGACGGCGGATCGCCAGCGAGAATGATGCGCTTGCGGGTCTTCTGGATATCCGGATCGGGCACCGGCACGGCAGACAGCAGCGACTGCGTGTACGGGTGGTGCGGCTCACTGTAGAGCGTCTTCCAGTCCGAAACCTCGACCATCTTGCCCAGATACATAACGGCAACGCGATCAGAAATGTGCTGCACGACAGAGAGGTCGTGAGCAATGAAGAGATAAGCCGTACCGAACTTGTCCTGGAGCTCCTTAAGAAGGTTCAGAACCTGGGCCTGAATGGATACGTCAAGCGCAGAGACGGGCTCATCGCAGATAATCAGCTTGGGCTTGAGCGCAAAGGCGCGGGCAATGCCGACACGCTGGCGCTGGCCGCCCGAGAACTCGTGCGGATAGCGGTTGATGTGCTCGGGATTCAGACCGACGACGTCCAGCAGCTCGCGGACGCGCTCGATACGCTCTTCCTTTGTACCCACGCCGTGAATGGTCATGGGCTCAGAGACAATCTCACCGATGGTCATACGAGGATTGAGCGAAGCATAAGGATCCTGGAAGATAAACTGCATCTCGCGACGCATGTCCTTGATCTCATGCTTGCTCATCTCGGCAACATCTTTGCCCTGGAAGAACACCTTACCGGCCGTCGGCTTGGTGAGGCGCATGATGGTACGGCCCGTGGTGGACTTACCGCAACCAGACTCGCCGACCAGACCAAAGGTCTCGCCAGGATAGATTTCGAACGAAATGTCGTTCACAGCAGAGACGACACGCTTGGAGAAGCGCTTGGCGAACATGCCGGACTCAGCGGGAAACTCCTTAGAGAGGTGCTCGACCTTCAGCAGCGGAGTACGCTCGTTGGTATCTGCCATTACGCCTCGCCTCCCTTCTTGGAATCCTTGCGCGTACGGGACGTCTCAGGAGCGTTCTTGAGGAACTCGGGGTCACCGGAGTAGTGGCACGCAGAGTAATGACCAGACTCGGTGACAACGCGCTCGGGGCGCTGCTTGCGGCACTTGTCCGTCGCATAGGGGCAACGAGGAGAGAAGACGCAGCCCTCAGGCAAGTTCATGAGCGAAGGCGGGTTGCCGTGAATCGGCGTCAGCGGCTTCTTCTCTTCGATGGCCTGCTCCGGGATGGAGCGGATAAGGCCCCAGGTGTAGGGGTGGCGGCTCTCGTAGAAGATTTCCTCAGCAGTACCGAACTCGACAGGACGGCCGGCATACATAACCATGATTTTGTCGGCCATATCGGCGACAACGCCCAGGTCATGGGTAATCATGATGATGGCGTTGCCGTTCTTCTCCTGCATTTCCTGCATAAGCTCAATAATCTGAGCCTGAATGGTAACGTCCAGGGCGGTCGTGGGCTCGTCGGCAATCAGAATATCGGGATCGCAGGCAAGGGCCATAGCAATCATGACGCGCTGACGCATGCCACCAGAGAACTGGTGCGGATACTCATTGACGCGCTTCTCGGGCTCGGGAATGCCAACGAGGTCCAAAAGCTCGGTGGCGCGCTTGAGCGCCTCCTGCTTGGAGTAGCCACGATGCAGACGAAGGCCCTCGCCCACCTGCTTGCCGATCTTATAGACCGGGTTCAAGGAGGTCATAGGATCCTGGAAGATCATCGCGATATCGTTACCGCGAATGTGCTGCATCTCTTCCTCGGTCATCTCGAGGATAGAACGACCGCGATAGCGAACGTCGCCGCCCTCAATCTTTCCCGGAGGCATCGAGATAAGACCCATGATGGTCATGGCGGTCACGGACTTACCGGAGCCGGACTCACCGACGACACCCAGGGTCTCGCCGCGATCGAGTGTGTAGGACACACCGTCGACAGCGCGAACGACACCATCTTCGGTATGGAAATACATCTTAAGGTCATCGACCTCGAGCAGATGCTGGCCCTCGGGAACCGGCTGGTCCTTCAGGTCCACATAGTTCTTGTTCTTCTTCATCCTTATGCGTCCTTCATCTTGACGTCGAGGGCGTCGCGCAGACCGTCACCCAGCAGGGTGAAGGCGAGCACCGTCGAGAGAATTGCCAGACCGGGCATGATCATCATCCAGGGAGCAGTCAGAAGATACTGCTGACCGTCCTGAATCATGGAGCCCCACGAAGGCGTAGGCGGGATAACGCCCATGCCGAGGAAGGACAGGGCAGACTCGGTCAGAATAGCGCCACCAATGTTCATGGTCGCATAGACCACGATAGAAGCAACGGAGTTCGGGAAGATATGGCGCATAACGATACGCGCATCGGATGCACCCATAGCGCGAGCGGCGTCAACATAGTCGTTCTCTTTGACCGTCAGGATCGCGGATCGGAAGACGCGCGCAATCGAAGGCCAGCCGAGAATGCCGATGGCGATAAAGACATTCTGAAGACCACGACCGATAACGGCAATCATGGCAACAACGAACAGCACGTACGGGAACGCCAGGAAGATGTCCGCACAGCGCATGATGATCGTATCCCAGATGCCGCCATAGAAACCGGCCAGGGCGCCCATGACCAGACCGATCACCGTGGAGATGGCGGTGGCCATAATACCGACGGAAAGCGAAACGCGTGCACCGTAGATAACACGGACGAGAATGTCACGACCAAGAGAGTCGGTGCCAAACGGGTGCTCGGCACACGGAGCCAGCAGCGACGTCTCGGCCATGGTGGTCGAGTCAGAAGCCGTAGGAGAGCCGAGCCAGGGCTTAGCCCACAGATCGGCGGTCAGGGCGACCACAACAACGATGATGATCCAGCAGACACCGATAACGGCGAGCTTGTTCTTACGAAGACGCTTAAAAGCGTCGCCCCACAGCGTGCGGGACTTGGCGGGAGCAGATGCGGCCTTGGTGGCGGTAGCCTGCTCCTGAGACTGAGAATCAGTTTCCTGCATGAGACGTACCTCCCTTAGGCCTTATCCGACGGACCGCCAAGGCGGATGCGCGGGTCGAGGAATGCATAGCTAATGTCGACGAGCAGGTTGATCACCATAACGACGACAACAATGAGCGTAACGCCGCCCATAACGATGGGCCAGTCGCGCATGCTAATGGCGCGGTAGACCTCGAAGCCGATGCCGGGCCAGTTAAAGACCGTCTCGGTCAGGATGGCGCCCGAAAGCATGCCGCCGAAGTCGACACCAATATAGGTAACGACGGGGATGAGTGCATTCTTAAGCGCATGCTTGATAATGATCGCGCGATTGGAGAGACCCTTGGCCTTTGCCGTACGGATGTAATCCTGGTTCATGACGTCAAGCAGCTGCGAGCGCATAATGCGGGCGGCATAAGCGGTCGAAACCGAAGCCAGCGTAATGGTCGGAAGCACATAGTGCATCCAATCCTGATACTGAGAGCTGGAACCGCCGGCACCCGAGATCGGCATGGAGAATGCACCGCCCGTGGCGTCCTTGAGAATGACGCCAAAGAACAGCTGCAGCAACATACCGAGCCAGAAGGCCGGGACGGCAACGAGAATCGACGTGGTGAGCGTTACCAAAATATCCCAGAAGGAATAACGCTTAACCGCCGAAATGATACCCGCACCGATACCCATGATTGCCTCGAGCACGATGGCGCACGCGGCAAGTTTGACCGTATACGGATACTTCTGGGCAAAGATTTCCGTAACCGGCAGCTTGCGCTGGTACGAATTGCCCAGATCGCCATGAAGCAGGCCGTTCATGTAATACAAGTAACGGTCCACGAGCGACGTTTGAACGGGGTCGCCGTTCTCGTCAAGGATCGCGTTGCCGTCCTCGTCCGTCTGGACCAGGTGATAGCGAACGCGAAGCTGAAGCTCCACCTCGGGGGACAGAGCCTTGTCTCCACCGATCAGCTTGATCGGATCTCCCGGCACGATATTCTGGAGGGCGAACAGAATCAGCGTAACGCCCAAAAACACCGGGATGAACTGAAGCACACGTTTAACGATGTACTTACCCATACCACTCCCCTATCTAGGGATTAACCTAAATGGGATGCCGATCGCCAGACCGGCATCCCAAAATTACCATCAGCCAGTTTACCCCAGGTTAGGGAGAACTGTATGTTTCCCATGAGGTCTACGTAAATACTTGACCCTCACGGAAGCTGCAAAACCCTTAGGCGAGCTCGGCGGTACCCAGATCGGCGTGCTTCTGCGGATCAACATAGAGATGCTTGACGCGGTCAGAGCCAGCGATGGTGTGCGTGTAGAACATCACCGGGATAACCGGGCAGTCAGCAGCGACCATGGCGTCGGCCTCCCGCATCTTGGCGATGCGCTCCTCGTCATCAACCGTGGTGCGGGCCTCGTCGACCTTGGCATCGAACTCGGGGTTGCTGTAACCGGAGCGGTTGTCGCCACCGAGGGAGTCGGAGTGGAACAGCGGGTACAGGAAGTTGTCCATGATCGGGTAATCGGCGATCCAGCCCAGACGGCCGAACTGATAGTTGAAGTTCTGATACTGCTCGAGCAGGGCAGACCACTCAGGGGTATCGGAGACAGCGGTAACGCCAACCTTGGCGAGGTCGCCGATGATGGACTCCATGATCTCCTTGTGACCACCGTCCTGGTTGTAGGAAAGGGTCACGCTAATGCCACGATCGCCGTTAGCGCCAGCGGGAGCGACCTTGTCGAGGTACTCGTTAGCCTTGTCGACGTCATAGGCGCAGAACTCCCATGCGCCCTCCTTGTAGCCGGCGATTCCCGGAGGAACAATACCGTCGGCGGGGGTACGGGTACCCTTGAAGATGGTCTTGCAGATGGCCTCACGGTTGATGGCCAGGGAGATGCCCTTGCGCAGGTCGGCGTTATTGAACGGCTCGGCCGTGGTGTTGCAGGTCAGATAGTACGTGGAAGGCTCGGCACCGAGCAGCATATGCTCGCCGTCACCCATGGTGTAACCGTCCTTGGACTCGCCACGGTCCTTCTTGGCGGCATCGATCTGAGCAACGGGAACGTCGCAGACATCGAGGTTACCGGCCTGGAACTCCTTGTAAGCGGTCTCCATGTCCTTGATGACCTGGAAGTGGATGCCATCGATCTTGGCCTTGTCGCCATAGTAATCGTCAAACTTCTTGAGGTTGATCTCCTGGCCATCCTCCCACTTACCGTCCATCATGAACGGGCCGTTACCGACCGGGGCAAGGTAGAAGCTCTTGACATCGGACTCGGCGCACTCGGGAACCGGGGACAGAGCCGGGTGAGAGGCGACGAAGGGGAAGTCGGCGTAAGCGGAAGACAGCTTGACGACGAGGGTCTCATCGTCGGGGCAAGTAACACCGCTGAGCTCGGTAGCGTTGCCGGCAAGCAGATCGTCATAGCCCTCAACCATGGAAAGGTGATAGGAGACCTCGGAAGGACCATACTCGGTGGCGATGGCCGACTTGGTGTTGACTAGACGCTCCCAACCGAGCTTGAAGGACTTGGAGGTAACGTCGTCACCGTTGTGGAACTTAGCCTTCTTGATCTTGAAGGTGAACTCGGTGGCGTCGTCGTTAGCCTCAAAGGACTCGCAAGCCAGCGGAACGATCTCGCCCTTCTCGGGGTCGTACTCCGTCAGAGCGTCGAAGAGCTGGTACTCGACCTGAGTGCCCTGATCCTCCTGGACGTTGTAGGGGTCGATGCAGACCGGGTTGTTGATGTAGAAGTTCAGCGTCGAACCGGAGTCAGATCCGGAAGCGTCGCCGCCCTTCTTGCCGCATGCGGCAAGAAAAGCCATGGAGCTCGCAGCGAGGGTGCCGCCAACAAAGGCGCGACGACCCATAACGGGCTGGTGGAACATAGAATCAGCCATGCCATCCTCCTTATGAGATAGGACAAAGTGAATTCGGCCGGGCAACGTCGAGACAGCCCAATCGAACCATTCAAACGCGGTCCGCCGTTATGGCTGGTTATGCAGTGCGGACCAACGTTTCGCAATACAGTAGCGCATTTTATGCACAATATGGCGCTAATTCCGGTTAACGGTCGAGAATTTCTTTAGTTAGGCGAAGTATGTGGGGATATTTTGACTCTGTTACAAGTCTGTAAACAAAAAGGGCCCCACACATGCGGGACCCTTTGCAAACGTATATACGCCGATGCTTAGTAGCCGACGATGCCCTGCGGGAAGAAGAACATGCACAGCACAACGCACACGGAAAACACGACAGCCATGATAACGGTCAGGCGGTCAAGGTTCTGCTCCATGACGCCCGTGGCAGAGCTGGAGTTATACAGCGAGCTAGCGATCATATCCGAAACGCCGGTGCCCTTACCGGAATGCATCAGAACGAGAATCGTCAGCGCCACGGCAGAAACAGCCCAAACGACAAACAGAAGAATCTGAAACGGACCCATAGATAAGCTCCTTAATAGAACAATTCAAACTCCAGTACTGTACCACAACCTCCAACACTCCCCCACCTGCCATTTAGGGACGGGGTAGAAATGGCAGAAATACCAAAAAGGGGGTCGTCCGGTTGTGGACAACCCCCTTACTAGAAAACGGTATTTGTTTTCTATTAGGCCTCGGTGGCGAGCACGCGACCCGTCATCTCGGCGGAAGGCTCAATACCAGCCATGGTGAGCATGGTCGGAGCGATATCGGAAAGACGGCCGTCCTCGATACCGGTGAGCTTGGCCTTATCATCAACGATGATAAACGGCACGCGGTTGGTGGTGTGAGCCGTAAACGGATGCTTGGAACCGTCGGAAGCAACGTCAAACATGTGGTCGGCGTTACCGTGGTCGGCGGTGATCAGCGCAAAGCCGCCCTTGGCGAGAATCGCCGGGACAACCTTGGACAGGGCATCGTCAACAGCCTCGACGGCCTTAACGGCGGCGTCGAAGACACCGGTGTGACCAACCATGTCGCAGTTCGCGAAGTTCACGATGTAGAAATCAGCGCGATCCTCGTTGATGGCGGCGACGAGCTTCTCGGTAACCTCGGGAGCGCTCATCTCGGGCTGCAGATCGTAGGTAGCAACCTTGGGGGAAGCGACGAGCACGCGCTCCTCGCCCTCCTTGGGCTCCTCGATGCCGCCGTTGAGGAAGAACGTCACGTGGGCGTACTTCTCGGTCTCGGCGGTGTGCAGCTGCTTCAGGCCATTGGCGGCGATAACGTCGGCCAAGACGTTCTCGGGGAACGTCTTGGGGAAGGCGACCTCGACGTCAAACGTCGGATCGTACTCGGTCATCGTCACAAAGTGCGAAAGCTTAATCTGCTCGCGCTCAAAGCCGTCGAACTCCTTGTCCGTGAACACGCGAGTCATCTGACGAGCGCGGTCGGGACGGAAGTTGAAGAAGATGGCCGCGTCGCCCTCGTGAATGCCCTCGTTGTGGGCAGCGAAGGGCTCGACGAACTCGTCGCCGCGCGGATCCTTCTCGTAGTAGGCCTTGATACCGGCAACGGGGTCGGTATCGGCATCGGACGCGTTGACCATGACGTCGTAGGCACGCTGGATGCGCTCCCAGCGGTTGTCGCGGTCCATGGCCCAATAGCGGCCCGAAACGGTGGCAACGCGAGCGTCGCAACCGGTCTCCTCGGAGATCTTAGCCAGGAAAGCGCAGAACTCGCTCATGTAGCCGGCACCGGACTGCGGGTCGACGTCGCGGCCATCCATGAAGGCGTGGACGCGAACGGTCTTGACGCCATGCTGGGCAGCCATCTTGACCAGAGCCTCGACGTGGTTCATGTGAGAATGAACACCGCCAGGGCTCATAAGGCCCATGAGGTGCAGGGTCTTGCCTTCGGCCTTGACGTCGTCCATAGCCTTGACGAAGACCTCGTTCTTGGCGATGGAGCCGTCCTTGATGGCGTTGTTGATGCGCGAAAGCTCCTGGAACACGATGCGGCCGGCACCGATGTTGAGGTGACCCACCTCGGAGTTGCCCATCTGGCCGTCGGGAAGGCCCACGTCCTCGCCCGAAGCACCGAGCGTGGTGTGGGGATACTGAGCGTACAGGCTATCAAGGAAGGGCGTCTTGGCAGCGGCGACGGCGTTCTCGCCATCGGCCGGAGCCAGGCCACAACCGTCCATGATGATCAGAAGTGCAGGAAGATGACGCTGTGCCATATGTCCTACTCGCCTGCCTTAACGACCATAGAGGCGAAATCGGCAGCCTTGAGCGAAGCGCCGCCCACGAGGGCGCCGTCAACGTCGGGCTTGGCGACGAGCTCGGCGATGTTGCCGGGCTTAGCGGAACCGCCGTAGAGAACGCGGATGCCGTTGGCGAGCTCCTCGCCGAACATCTCCTTGAGGGTCTCACGGATAGCGCCGCAGACCTCCTGAGCGTCCTCGGCGGTAGCGGTCTTGCCGGTGCCGATAGCCCAGATGGGCTCGTAGGCGACGACGACCTGCTTGGGGCAGGTGATCTCAAGACCAGCAAGGCCAGCCTTGACCTGGTTCACGACGTGCTCGACATAGGTGCCAGCCTCGCGGACCTCGAGGGACTCGCCGCAGCAGAAGACGGGAACAAGACCGGCGGCAACGAGGGCCTTGGCCTTCTTGTTCTGATCCTCGTCGGTCTCGTGGAAGTAATCGCGACGCTCGGAGTGACCGATGATGCAGTAGGTGCAGCCAGCGGACTTGAGCATGTCGCAAGAGGACTCACCGGTGAAGGCACCCTTGGCCTCCCAGTACACGTTCTGAGCACCGAGGGCGATGGGGGCAGCCTGAATACGGTCATGAACCGTGGTGATGTCAATGGTCGGAGGGCAGACGAGCACCTCGACGCCAGCCGGAACCTCGGGCAGAGCCTGAGCCAGCTCGTCGGCGAGCTTGGCGGCCTCGGCGACGTCGTTGTTCATCTTCCAGTTACCAGCGATAAGAAGGGTGCGATTAGGCATCGAGAAGCGCCTCCACTCCGGGCAGGGCCTTACCCTCGACGAGCTCCATGGAAGCGCCACCACCGGTGGAGATCCAGCTCATCTTGTCGGCCAGGTTGAACTTGTTGACAGCTGCGACAGAGTCGCCACCGCCGATGATCGAGGTGCAGTCGGCCTCGGCAACAGCCTCGGCAATAGCCTGGGTGCCGTGAGCGAAGTTATCGAACTCGAAGACGCCCATGGGGCCGTTCCAGAACACGGTCTTGGCGCCCTTGACAGCCTCGGCGTAGAGCTCCTCGGTCTTGGGGCCGATGTCCATGCCCTCACGATCGTCGGGGATAGCGTCGGAAGCGACAACCTCGGGGACAGCGTCCTCGCCAAAGTGATCGGCAACGCGGTTGTCGATGGGGAGCAGGATCTTGACGCCCTTCTCCTCGGCCTTCTTGAGCATCTCGCCAGCGCGCTCGACCCAGTCCTCTTCCTTGAGGGACTGACCGACGGTCAAGCCCTGAGCCAGGAAGAAGGTGTAGGCCATGCCGCCACCGATGATCAGGGTGTCAGCAGAGTCGATGAGGTGATCGAGAACGCCGATCTTGGAGGAAACCTTGGAACCGCCGACGATGGCGACGAAGGGGCGCTCGGGCTCGGCGAAGATGCCGGTCAGCGTGTCGACCTCCTTCTCGAGCAGGAAGCCAGCGACGGCAGGCAGGTAAGCGGCGGGGCCCACGACGGAACCCTGGGCGCGGTGAGCGGTGCCGAAGGCATCGAGAACGAAGACGTCACCATAGGAAGCAAGCTTCTTGGCGATCTCGGGATCGTTCTTCTTCTCACGCTTGTCGAAACGGACGTTCTCGAGAACGAGGACCTTGCCCGGCTCGACGGCGGCGACAGCCTCGGAAGCCTTCTCGCCGTAGGTGTCGGCGACAAAGGCAACGTCGAGACCAGAGAGCTCGGCCAGCTTCTTGGCGACAGGCTCAAGGGAGAGCTCGGGCTGGAAGCCGGTGCCATCGGGACGGCCGAGGTGGCTCATGAGGATGACGCGAGCGTTGTGCTCAACGAGGTAGTTGATGGTGGGCAGGGCAGCCTTGATGCGGGTGGTGTCGCCAACGACGCCATCCTTGATAGGCACGTTGAAGTCAACGCGGACGAGAACGCGCTTGCCGTCGACATCGATGTCGCGGACGGTCTTCTTGGTAAAGGCCATGTTTGCTTCTACCTTTCGTACGTGTCTGCCTCCCATTACGGCAGACGATTTCCTATAAAAAGGGCGCGACCCTAGGGTGTAAGCCCTATGAGGCCGCGCCCTTCTTTAGACGCTCAACGAGCTATTCGCTAAAAGCTAAATTAAGCAACGAACTTCTCGAAGTACTTGATGGTGCGGACCATCTGAGAGGTGTAGGAGTTCTCGTTGTCGTACCAAGAGGTGACCTGAACGAGGGTCTGGCCGTTGCCGAGGTCAGAGCACATGGTCTGAGTGGCGTCGAAGATGGAGCCGTGGGTCTCGCCGATGATGTCGGTGGAGACGATGTCGTCCTCGTTGTAACCGAAGGTCTCGGAGATGGTGGAAGCGTAGGCCTTCATAGCGGCGTTGACCTCGTCGACGGTGACCTTCTTGTCAACGACAGCGTAGAGGTTGGTGATGGAGCCGGTCGGCGTCGGGACGCGCTGGGCGGCACCGATGAGCTTACCGTTGAGCTCGGGGAGAACCAGGCCGATAGCCTTGGCAGCACCGGTGGTGTTGGGGACGATGTTGACGGCGCAGGCGCGGCTACGACGCTTGTTGCCCTTGCGCTGCGGGCCGTCGAGCGGCATCTGGTCGCCGGTCCAGGCGTGAATGGTGGTCATGATGCCGGACACGATGGGAGCGAAGTCGTTCAGACCCTTGGCCATCGGGGCGAGGCAGTTGGTGGTGCAGGAAGCAGCGGAGATGATGTTGTCCTCAGCGGTCAGCGTCTCGTGGTTGACGTTGTACACGATGGTGGGCAGATCGCTGCCGGCCGGAGCGGAGATGACGACCTTCTTGGCGCCAGCGTTGATGTGGGCCTGAGCCTTAGCCTTGCTGGTGTAGAAGCCGGTGCACTCGAGAACGACGTCGACGTCGAGGTCGCCCCAAGGCAGGTTGTTGGCGTCGGCCTCCTTGTAGATCTTGATCTCCTTGCCGTCAACGGTGATGGAATCCTCGCCAGCAACGACCTCGTGATCGCGAGCGTAGTTGCCCTGCGTGGAGTCGTACTTCAGCAGGTAAGCGAGCATATCGGGAGAGGTGAGGTCGTTGATAGCGACGATCTCGGAGCCCTCATGACCGAACATCTGACGGAAAGCCAGACGACCGATGCGACCGAAGCCGTTAATAGCAACCTTTACTGCCATTGTGTCTCCTTTCGTAAGGCCCCCGCAAGCTACAGCGCCCGCCGTTGAGGCCCACAAACTAACCACTCGCCTAATATACCTTTTTTTGACTTGAATTTCACGAGAATGCTCGAAATTGAAAATCAAATTTACGTTAAAACGTTTTCCTTGATTGTCATTTTCATTGCAACAGCCTCAGGACTCAGCGCAACGCG
>NZ_QSKB01000008.1:0-78407 GCF_003469085.1 Collinsella sp. AM29-10AC | reverse complement strand
GTACATGTACGGATGAATGTGGGAGGTGTTCGGATAAAGTCGATAATCAAGGCCATAAAATCAGGATGGCTATCTAGTATTCAAAACTAGATAGCCATCCAATCAATCAAAAAGATGGCTATAATTGTTGGGGAACAATTAGAAAGGACCCTCAATGAGCTGGGCACTTATCTCCGATTCGAGCTGCAATCTTCGCGATTGGCAACCAACCGCACCTCATACCACCTTTGCATTTGCACCCCTTAAGATCCGAGTGGGGGAGCGTGAATTCGTTGACGACCTCTCGCTCGATGTTCACGAGCTTAATGTTGCCATTCAATCGGAAGCCGGCGCATCATCGAGCGCCTGCCCAAGCGTAGGGGAGTGGGCTGAGCTCTTTAAGCTCGCTGACAAGACGATTTGCATGCCCATCTCCGAGGGCGTCTCGGGAAGCTACAATGCCGCGGCCACCGCGCGTGACATGGTGCTTGCCGAAGAGCCCAACCGTCAGATTCATTTGGTTAACTCGCGAGCCGCAGGTGGCAAAATGGATCTGATCTTCTTGCTGTTCGACCGCTATCTTACGAGCAACCCGGATGCCTCCTTTGAGGACGCCTGCGCTTACTTCGATAGCTTGGAGCAGAACAGCAAGATCCTCTTTAGTTTGTGCAACTACGAAAACCTTGCGAAGGCCGGACGTATCCCTAAGGCGGCCGGCGTTATTGCTAACAAGCTCAATATCCGCATTTTGGGCACGGCGAGCGAAGCGGGCAAAATTGAACTCGTTGGGCACACCCGCGGCGAAAAGAAGATGCTCACCAAGATTGTCGACACCATGGAGGCCGAAGGCTTTACCGGCGGCGAGGTCGTTATCGACCATGTCGAGAATGAGGCGGGCGCCCAAGCACTTGCCAGCCGCATTGTGGAGCATTGGCCCGGCTCCAAGACGATTATCATGCCCTGTAACGGGCTAGATTCATACTATGCCGAGATGCACGGCCTCATTATCGGCTACGGTATGGGCGTGGCGTCGGGCCGATAATATCCAACTAGACAAACGTATGGGCGGGATAAGGAGCCATTGGCTCTTTATCCCGCCCATCTTATACCTCGGTTAGCTATTAAACCCATTGAACTTGAGATAGCTCATCAGATACGCCTTCGAAACGAAGGACGATACCGCACTGCGCACGAGCAACGATTCGCGCGTAACCTGATGTGCGGTATCGGGCACGGGAGTCTGCTCAACAGAAAACGCCGCACGAATCGATGCCTCGAGCTGATCGACAACATAATCGAAAGCCGTCGGAGCGTCGTAGCTCAAGCGCTGAATATTAAAGAGCGCCTGAACCGCAGCGATGGGCAGCACCTGCTTAAAGATACAAATGGCGATGAGACGCGCAATCTGCTCACGGCTATACTGCTTTTTAACCGGAGCAGGAACGAGGCCGACCTTTACGTAGTTATTGATCATCGATGGCGTGATAACGGGTTGCTCTACGCAAATCGAAAGCGGCTCCATCCACAGCGCAACATATTCAATAACCTGATCGCGATAGAGCGTTACGTTGGGCAGCTGGTCATAGCGTGGCAGGCTCAACGCGTTGAGTTTACCCACCATATCGGACTGAATAAATGCATCCGGCAGAACCGTCGGCTGAATATCCTCAGGCTTAATGCTGACCGACGTATCGGACATCGGGATAACATGTTTAGCATGGTTCATAAGAGGCCCCCGTTCGTTTTCTATATTGTATTCTAGGTTATATAGTTTTGCATACTACATAGCCGCAAAGTAAAAGTGGTTGGACGGCACATTGATGCACTGTCCAACCACTATGTTTAAAGATAGCAACCTTACATAAGATATATTATCGTACTTATCCACGGAGAAACGCGTATGCGCTCGTTGCCGCTATGGCTCCGTCCGAAACAGCGGTCACAACCTGGCGTAAACGTTTGGAACGGATATCGCCAGCGGCAAATAGACCTGGCGTGCGGGTCGCCATGGATTCATCAGTCAGAATGCCGCCATCAGGCGCCAGATCGACTAGATGCTCAACAAGCTCGGTATGTGGCTGCGTCCCCGTAAAGACAAAGATGCCAAACGAGCCGGGCTCAAATGACTCGGCATGAGTTTCCCCAGATGCATTGTCCTTAAAGGTAATCCTTGTTGGCATGGCTTCGCCCGATAGCTCCACAATACTAGTTTGGTACCTAACTGTAATATTGTCCTTTGCGAGTACTTTCTGAACAACACCATCCGGCGCACGGAACTGGTCGCGGCGCAGCACGATGGTCACACTGCTGGCAATGTCGGACAGGAACAGCGCCTCTTCGCATGCCGAATTGCCACCACCGATTACAAAAACCTGCTTGCCGCGGAAAAACATGCCGTCACATGTTGCGCAATATGAAACGCCACGACCGCGATACGTATCCTCGCCTGCGAAACCTGCCGGACGCGGCGTGGCACCCATGCAAGCGATAACGCTCGAGGCCAGCGTATCGCCCATATCGTGATGCACCGTAAACAACGCTGCATCGGCATCGTAATCGATACCCGTAACCATGCTCCATGTAACCTGTGCTCCCAGGCCCTCTGCATGCTGCTGAAAACGCTCGCCGAGTTCGGCGCCACTCAGGAGCGGGAAACCCGGATAGTTCTCGACCTCATTGGTTGTGGCGATCTGCCCTCCCGACATGCCCTGCTCAATCACGGTCGTCGTAAGGTTGGCACGCGCAGCATAAATGGCGGCAGCATAGCCCGCGGGGCCGCCACCGATAATCGCAACATCGATCGGCTTATCGGTAGTCATGAAGCGTCCTTTCGTCGAAACGTTGTCGTTCTTTGCGCTCGTACCCAAATTTACGTGAACGTGACACTCATGCACTACAATGATAAATCCGTATTACAAAGCTGAAGGGGAGTTATCGATGGACCAGGCGCAGACGAGTGACGACGCTCCCCTGCTCACGCACAGCACTCCCCAATCGGAGCAAACCACGCTCCTGGCTCAGCAAAAACCTCTCGTGACCATCGTGCACGCCTCCGTTGGCTCGGGCCACAAGGCCGCCGCAAATGCGATAGCGCAGGCATTCGACCTCATCCGCGGCACCAATGGCATCCCCGAGGATATTGAGATTGAAGTGCTCGATATCCTTGATTTTGGACGTATTAAATTCGACGGCAATAAGACCGCGGCTTCTTTTACGGGAGCCACGCGCCCCATTTACGACCTGACCTGGCGATATACGCTTACGGGACATCTTCTCTGGGGTGGCGGAACGGCATGGTCGCGAATTATGTTCCCCGCCTTCAACGAATATATTCGTAGCCGCAGGCCCATAGCCGTGGTTGCAACGCACATCACAGCAGCCAATGTTGCCGTGGGCGCCCGCGTAATTACGGGTATCGATTATCCGGTCATCTGCGTACCGACCGACTACGAAGTCGAGGGATGGTGGCCCCACAAGGACACCGATTTATTCTGTGTTGCCAACGAATTTATGGCCGAAACGCTGCGTCCGCGCAAGGTGCTCGAGACAAAGATTCGCATTACCGGCATTCCTATTCGCACCGGATTCGACACGGATTACGATCGCGAGGAAGAGCTAGCTAAGTTCAACCTCCCCACCGACAAGACCGTCGTGCTGGTAATGGCCGGTGCCAGCTTGCCTCAACCGTACGTTCGCTTTCGCGCGGAGATGGACCGCACCCTCCCCTTCCTACGCAGCTTCGAAGACATGCACTTTGTCTTTTTGCCGGGCAAAGACACCGAATATGCCACCCGCCTCAAAACGCTCTTCGACGCCATGAAGCTCGAAAACGTCACGGTTCTGGACTATGTCGATGATATGGCAGCGCTTATGCTCGGCTGCGACCTGGCAATTCTCAAATCGGGCGGACTCACCGTCACCGAATGCCTGTGCGCACACCTGCCGATGATCCTGTTGGGCAAGTCCTATGGCCAGGAAAAGGCCAACACCACCATGCTCACCGGCATGGGCGCCAGCATGCATGTCACCACCGCACGAGAGCTCATCGTGACGTTGCGACATCTCCACGATCATCCTGAGTCGCTCAAGGCACTGCTCATCAACGGCGAAGTACTACGCCGCCCCCACGCAGCCGAAGACATAGCCATCGCAACCATGGAGCTCGTAGGCAAACCCCAAAAGCGCAAACGAGCCTTCTGCCGCTTCTACTGGGGCGGAAAACCCGCGCACATCCGCTAGCGTCTTAATTTCCGCTTGCCTGCGGGAGGCCCCTATATATCATCCCGTGCTCAAACATTCTCGCTTCGCTGCGAAACTGCGCGCGGGACGATATATAGGGGCCTCCCGCAGGTAAGCTGCGTTAACGTACCAGCGGCTATACCAGATTCCCCACCAGTAGAATCTGCAAAGGGGAACCAGAAAATATAAATACAGTAAGTCGATGCGACAAAGGAGGCGTCCCTTCATCGCATCGACTTACTAGAAAAGTAAATATTGTTTCAAGCGAGTAGCCGCCCGCCCGGGGCTTACCTATATCGTTCCACGCGCAGTTTCGCAGCGAGCGAAGCGACGCGAGAATGTTTGAGCATGGAATGATATAGGTAAGCCCCGGGCGGGAGGGATACGGGCGCCCTAGGCGATGCCGCTGGAGCCGAAGCCTCCTTTGCCTCGGTCGGTTTCGTCTAGTTCTTCTACTTCTATGAGATTGACCGTGGGGACTTCTTGGATGACGAGTTGGGCTATGCGGTCGCCTTTATTGATTTGAATGTTATTGGAGGGATCCAGGTTGATGAGGATAACCTTGAGTTCTCCTCGGTAGTGGGCGTCGATGAGGCCCGGCGTATTGACTATAGACAGGCCCTGCTTGATGGCCAAGCCGCTGCGGGGCTGGACGAAGCCGGCGTAGCCATCGGGCAGGGCGATGGCCAGCCCCGTAGAGACCAGACGGCGTTCGAAGGGCTTCAGGACGCAGTCTTCGTTGGAGCGTAGATCCAAGCCGGCATCGGTGGGATGGGCGTATTTGGGAAGCTCGAGGGTGGGGTCGAGACGCTTTATGTTGACGGTAATGTTGGACATGGAATCACCTTAGCTTGTCGAGCTCTTGCAGAAATTCATCGACGTCTTTGAAATCGCGGTAGACCGAGGCAAAACGGATGTACGCAACCTTGTCGATCTTGGCCAAGCGCTTGAGCACCATGTCACCCAACTCATGGGACGTGACGGCCGTCAGCGTGCGAGAGCGAAGCTCGACCTCGATGTCATCGATAATCTCATTGAGCTTCTTAGTGTCGATATCGCGCTTGATGGTGGCGCGCATCAAGCCGACAAGAAGCTTATTGCGATCGAACCGCTGCTTAGTTCCATCTGACTTAATGACCTCGATAGGGTCCTCGCATCGCTCAAACGTTGTAAAGCGGTAGTTACACGAGCAACATTCGCGACGGCGCTTAATGGTGTTATTTGACTCCTGCATACGGGAATCAACGACGCGGGTATGTGCCTTGCCGCATTTGGGACAGCGCATGGTACCTCCTCTTAAACGATAACAAGGGTACCATGCGCAGCGCGATAATGATTACGAACGAGCAGGAACCTTAAGATGCGCACCGGCGGCGAGCGAACCATGCTCCAGATGATTGACGCTACGGATCATGTCGGAAGTCTCTTGCGTGGAAAGGCCTTCGATTGGATATTCTTCGGCAAGCGACCAAAGAGAATCGCCAGGCTGAACGCGAATGGTCTCGTAGGTAATGTTGGAAACGGACTCGGCATACGCGGCGTGACGAGCGCTAAAGACCGACATAGCGAGGACAAAGAAGAGCGTAAGCGCAACGGCGACGGCGACAATCGTCGGAACCTTCAGGGCAACGCGGGCCGGCGCGACTACAGCCTGCTGATTGCGCGCAGGCTTTACGGTCAAAGGCTGAAAGCCGGAGCGGCCACCCTGAACAACCGTAAAAGTGGGTTCTGCAGGCGTCTCGAGCTTAAGGGCGAGGTTTCCCTGGACCATATTCGTTACGTTCATCATGTTCTCCTCTCGCGTGTTTTGCTGAGAACAGTTTTATCAAGCCGCGCGGACAAAAATGTCTAGCGCGAGAACGAATGTTCGGTTATTATTATCTTCGAACAGTTGTTCCTGTCAAGCAAAATTCGAACATTTGTTTGACATGGGTAGAGAGGATGCCCTGATGGCTCGCAAAATTACCAAGCGTCAGCAGCAAATTTACGACTTCATCAAGGAATATCAGCAGGAGAAGGGTTATCCGCCCAGCGTGCGCGAGATGGCTTCTGCCGTGGGCCTTTCCTCCCCCAGCACCGTGCACGCCCATCTCTCTGCCCTGGAGGCGCGCGGGCTACTCAAGCGCGATGCCACCAAACCGCGCGCCCTGGAACTCTTTAACGAGGATGGTTCCTCTGTCTCAATTTCCAAATCTGACGAGCCCACCGCACCTCGCGGAACGGTCTCGCTACCGCTCGTTGGTCGCGTCGCGGCTGGGATTCCCATTCTGGCAGAGCAGAATATCGAAGACACGTTTACTATCCCGACCGAAATCGTCACTGATCAGGGTTCCTTTATCCTTGAGGTGCATGGGAGCTCAATGATCAATGTCGGCATCTTCAATGGCGATTACATCATCGTCCGTGAACAAAAGAGTGCCATGAATGGCGAAATTGTCGTGGCCATGATTGATGGTTCGGCGACCGTCAAGACGTTCTACAAGGAGCAGGGGCGTGTGCGCTTGCAGCCCGAGAACGACACTATGGAACCTATCTATGCAACGAATCCCGTTATCCTGGGCAAAGTCGTCGGCTTGATGCGCCGGTTCTCGTAATGCAAAAACGCATAACCATCTTTGATACCGTCCGCGGGTTTACGATGATTTCTATGGCAGGTTTTCACGCTTGCTATGATCTCGCCTACCTGTACGGCTGGGATATGCCTTGGTTTACCCAGACTGTCTTTCAAGACGTCTGGCGAGCCAGCATCAGCTGGGTATTTTTGTTTATCGCGGGTTGGATGTGCACGCTCTCACGCAACAATGCCAAACGAGCGGCTAAGTACGCTGCCGCAGCTTTGGTCGTCTGGATCGCAACAACGCTCGTATCGGTCGACGATTCAGTGAACTTTGGCATCATTTATTGCATGGCGGTGTGCACCGCGGTGGTTGCGTTCACCCGTCCGTTACTCCAAAAATTACCGGGCTCATGGGGCATCGCAGCGTGCCTTGTTCTTTTTGCCCTAACCTGGGGCATTCCAAAGGCGGTCTACCCACTCCCCTACCTGGCATGGCTTGGATTCCCAGGCCCGGGTTTTGTTTCGGGAGATTACTATCCGCTCATACCGTTTGTCTTTATGTACCTTACCGGCTTTTTTGCTGCCCAGGCAGCACAAGCATCAAGTCTCGAAGCGCCAGCATGGGCATACGCCAATCCTATCCCGGCGCTCGCAGTCCTGGGTCGGCATGCCTTACCGTTCTACCTGCTCCATCAGCCAGTCATTCTAGGCGTGCTAGAAATCGTTTATTCCGTACGATAGCGCTCGAGCCGCGGTGCAATACGAGCCGGCAACTTCGCCACAATGCGAACGCCGTCCTCGAGATATTCCTCATGCAGAAGGGTTCCCTGCTCATGCACCAGCGTGATGAGAGCGCCCTCGCGATACGGGATATCAGCGGAGAGCAACACATCGGTGGCAGCTGCCTCGCGAGCAATCCGGTCGACGAGATCGTCGAGCCCCTCGCCCGTTTGGGCCGAGAACAGAACGGCCTCCGGATAGCGACGACGGAAACTCAATCGATCGACGCTATCGAGAAGATCGATTTTATTGAATACGGTCAGCGTTAAACGCTCTCCGGCGCCGATCTCATCAAGCACGCGGTCGACAGCCTCCAGCTGCCGCTCATAGTCCTCGTCAGACGCATCTACGACTTTGAGAATTAGATCGGCACCCAAAACCTCGGACAGCGTCGATTTAAAGGCATCGACCAGACCATGCGGCAGCTTTTGAATAAAGCCGACGGTATCGGTAATCGTCATGCCGCGACCGCCGGGCAGACGATACGAACGCGTCGTCGGGTCGAGCGTAGCAAACAGCTTGTCCTGCGAAAGTACCGTAGAGCCGGTCAGACGATTGAGCAACGTCGATTTACCGGCATTGGTATAACCGGCCAACGCGACGCGAAACGCCGGTGACTCAATGCGACTCTTGGATTGAACATCGCGACGCTGTTCAACCTGCTTGAGCTCACGACGAAGCGCAGCGATCTTATTACGAATAAGGCGACGGTCGACCTCGAGCTGACTTTCGCCCTGACCAAAACGTGAGCCGATGCCGCCGCGCGTCTGCTCCTTGGCGAGATGGCTCCACATGCCACGCAGGCGAGGCAACAAATATTGAAGCTGTGCCAGCTGTACCTGCAGGCGTCCCTCACGCGTCTGAGCATGCAGGCCAAAGATATCCAGGATCAGTGCTGTACGATCGATAATCTTTACCGGCTCGCCCACAGCTTTCTCCAAATAGGATTGCTGCGAGGGCGTCAGGTCGTCGTCAAAAATAACGACATCGGCATCCATGCGATGCACCAGGCCGCACAGCTCTTCTACCTTGCCGGAACCGATAAACGATTTAGGATACGGCTTTACCAAACGCTGCGACAAGCGTGCCACGCACTGAGCACCAGCTGTGTGGGCAAGACGCTCCAGCTCATCAAGCGAGCGATCGAGCGGCCATGCATTGTCGCGCCACTCAACACCAACTAAAATGGCACGCTCGGGCTCGGGTGCCGTGGGAACAAGGGGGAAACGGGCCATTAGGCAGCCTCAATACGATGCAGGATATCCTCAACGACCTCATCGATCGTACATTCATCCATATCAAACCACACGATACGGTCATCGCGCTTAAACCACGAAAGCTGACGCTTGGCATAACGACGCGAACGCATCTTAATGAGTTCGCGAGCCTCATCCATGCTCATCACGCCATTGAAAGCATCAATGATCTCTTTATAGCCAATTGCCTGCATCGACGTCAGGGCATCTCCCAGCCCCTGGCCCATAAGACCGCGGACCTCATCGACAAGACCCTGCTCAAACATCAGATCGACGCGCTGGTTAATGCGCTCGTAGAGCACCTCGCGATTACGCGTCAGACCAAACCATAGGGCATGATAATGCTCGTGCGGAACACTAAACTGCGACTTTTGCTGCGCATAGGAGACGCCATCATCATGCATCTCGAGCGCACGAATCACACGGCGCACGTTATGGGGATGAATAACAGCAGCCGATTCTGGATCGCGCTCGGCAAGCAAGGCATGCAGTTCTTCCTCGCCAATACGCTCGGCAAGCTCCTGATAGCCCGCACGACGATCGTCCTCAAGTTCACCCGAGGGAAAGTCCATCTCATCGAGGGCGGCCTTGAGATACAGCCCCGTACCTCCGCAAAAAACCGGCAGGCAACCCGAACCAAGGAGACGTTCAACATGCGCGCGAGCGTCGGCCTGATAAAGCGCAGCAGAATATGCCACACCCGGCTCTACAATGTCGACGAGACGCAGCGGCGCCGTGCACTCATCGGGCACCATCTTTGCGGTACCGATGTCCATGCCGCGATAGATTTGCATCGCATCGCACGACAGCACTTCGGACGAAAGACGAGCTGCCAAACGGTCGGCAACATCACTCTTACCAACCGCCGTCGGACCGACGATCGCAACGGCGGAAAGACCTGCCCCGGGAGAAACCATTAGCGCGGCTCGCCCACAACGGAGCCGGACAAATACCAGGTCTTGGCAACGTCAACGTCAACATCAACGATCTTACCAACAAGCTGATCGATGCTGTAACCCTCGGGGATAGGCGCATGCACGGTCTGATTCTTGGGACTCTTGCCCAGCAGGACCGCGTCGTTCTTTTTACTCGTTCCCTCAATGAGCGCCGGAACCACAGTATGAAGCTCACCCTGGTTATACTCGTGTGCCGTGGTCTCGATAACCTTAACCAGACGGTTGAAACGCTCGAGAATAACCTCATGCGGCGTAGGATCGTCAATCTCGGCGGCCGGGGTACCGGCGCGCTTGGAATAGATGAAGGTATAGGCCTGAGCATAGCGGACCGTCTCGGCAAGTGAGAGCGTCTGCTCAAAGTCTTCTTCAGTCTCACCCGGGAAGCCAACGATAATGTCGGTCGAGAGCGCGATATCGGGCATGCGGTTGCGAATGCGATCGACAAGGCCCAGATAGTCCTCGCGTGTATAACGGCGATTCATCTCTTTGAGGATCCGCGTCGAACCTGACTGGACGGCCAAATGCAGCTGCGGCATAACGGCAGGCGTCTCGGCCATGGCGTCGATGGTCTCGGGCAACAGGTCCTTGGGATGCGAAGACGTAAAGAAGATGCGCTCCACGCCCGTATCGCCCACGGCACGCAGCAGATCGGCAAAACGCGGCTTGCCAAACAGATCGCGACCATATGAGTTAACGTTTTGGCCCAGCAGCGTAATCTCACGCACGCCCTGGCGCACCAAACCGTTCACCTCGTCGACAATCTCCTCGAAGGGGCGGCTCTTTTCGCGACCACGCACGTACGGCACGATGCAATAGGTGCAGAAATTATTGCAGCCCGTCATGATGGGCACCCAGGCGTGATACTGAGTCTCGCGATGCCACGGCATGCTCATGGCATCCGTATCCTCATGCTCATTGGTACGGATATGACGCTTGCCATCAAGGAACGCCTCGGCAATGAGCTCGGCCACATGCGCGATGGAATGCGTGCCAAAGATGACATTGACGTTATCGACGTTGGTGAGCAGGCCCTCGCCATCGCGCTGCGCGATGCAACCGCCAACGGCAACCACGCGCTTGCCCGAAGGCGAAGGCGGCAGGCTTTTGCAGGAATTGCACTGACCGTACAGGCGAGTATCGGCGGCCTCGCGCACGCAGCACGTCATGAAGACAACGATATCGGCATGCGCGGGATCGAGCGCCATGAGGCAGCCATACGAATCAAGCAGACCGCTCACACGCTCGGAGTCGTGCTGATTCATCTGGCAGCCAAAGGTGCGGATAAAGTAGGTTTTACCGGCAAGAATATCGCGTACGGAACGCTGGTCCATGTGCATAAGTCCTAACGATGGGGAGCGAAACGAGGCAAGCAGAAGCTATGCCACAGGCTTAACATCATCCATGACGACGTTATCCATAGCAGCTCGATTGATCTGGTGAACGTAGATAGAAAGGCGGATGGCCGTGCGCGACTCCCCGTTAATGAGGATGTCGGAGAACACGGGCGCGCAGGAAATATCAAAACCGGTTGGAATCAAAAAACCGCGCGCGATAGCAACGGCCTTAATGGCCTGGTTGACGGCACCGGCGCCGACACACTGGATGTTGACGGGTACACCATCCTTGACCATGCCGGCGATGGCGCCGGCAACGGACGCGGGCGATGATTTGCTTGATACCTTCAGGCAATCCATGAAGAAACTCCTGCATTTAAAAGTACGTTTTAACTGCAATAACTGTATCGTACCGAGTGGACTCGGTAAAGGCACTATTCCTCTTTGGCAAGATCAAAGGTCACGGTGATTCGATCACGCGAAACACGGATCTTTGGGTCGCCGCAAAGGTTGAGATAGTACCGGGCGGCAAGGTCATTAAAGTCGCGTTCCACAGCGCGCGAAAACTGTGCCATGTCATCCTTGGCAATACGTAGCCCGCGACGATCCTTCGCGAGATCGACAGGAGCCGGCGCATGCGAGGACGAATCACGCTCGCGCAGCAGACGCGCGGTCACACCGCGAACGGGCTTAATCTGCCCTGCCAAAATGCGATGGGCCGTGCGCTCGGACATCTCAAGACCCAAACCCGAACAAATACGGATAAAGTCCTCGGCATCAGAAGCAAGGCCTAAACGATCGACAACCGGAAGCTCGCTCTCGTCATCAATGAACAGGAGACGAGACGTATCGAGCCGACTTGACGCCTGAGCATAAAGGGTCGCGGCAATCTCAGACGGAGAACCAAGATAGACATCGCAACCACGCAACTCCTCGAGCGCAAACTCA
Source organism: Collinsella sp. AM29-10AC (assembly GCF_003469085.1). Lineage (NCBI taxonomy): Bacteria > Bacillati > Actinomycetota > Coriobacteriia > Coriobacteriales > Coriobacteriaceae > Collinsella > Collinsella sp. AM29-10AC. The sequence goes on along the minus strand of NZ_QSKB01000008.1, from coordinate 66,358 downwards.
CAAGCAGCGCGAATAATATTATGTGGACCGCGAGCGCAGACATAACGTCCGTCCTCATCCTTGACGGCCTGGGGCCAGCTGGACTGATCGGCACGCTCACTGAGGCGGTCGGCCGCAACGCTCACCTTGAAGGCTGAACCAAGATCGACGCCGGACGTGACCACACGGGCCTCGTCGGTGTTCTGCTTAATCGAAAACAATGCCATGCCACGACCGTGAACGCCCCAACGGTCCATCTTCATGCTCTCGAGCTTGGAGGTAACGCGGGCATCAAAGATTCGCTCTTGCATATCCTGCGGAACGCCCGAACCGTTATCCAGAAAGACAAGCGTGCGGACGCCATCTTCCTTGGTCGTGGCGAGATAGACCTTGTCGGCGCCGGCATCGCGAGCATTACGGAGCATTTCGATGACGATGTCCTCGACATGCTGAATGTCGTGCTTAGCCTGGCGCCGCTCGGCCTCCGAAACGCGGAGGCGGACATACCCCTCGCCAAGGTTCTCCTCGACGCGAAGGTTGCCCTCCCCCGACATCGACGCGATAAATGAGATGAGCTCGTTCGCGTCGCTCATGTTATTTAGCGATATCGACAGCGCGGCTCTCGCGAATCACGACAACGCGCACCTGACCGGGATACTCCATCTCTTCCTCGATCTGATGGGCGATATCGTGAGCCAGAACCGTGGACTGGGCATCGGAAATCTTGTCCGGCTGGACCATGACGTGGACCTCGCGACCGGCCTGCATGGCATAGGTACGTTCGACGCCGTCATGGGAGTTGGCGATCTCCTCGAGCTTCTCAAGACGCTTGATGTAGTTCTCGGCAGACTCGCGACGGGCACCGGGGCGAGAGGCAGAGACAGCATCAGCGGCCTGCACCAGGACATCGAGTACCGTGTTGGGGTCGACATCGGCATGGTGAGCCTCAATAGCGTGGACGATAACGGGCTTCTCGCCATAACGGCGGGCAAGCTCGGCGCCGATGACGGCATGCGGGCCCTCGACGTCGTGGTCGATTGCCTTGCCCAGGTCATGAAGCAGGCCGGCGCGCTTGGCGGTCACAACGTCCAGGCCAAGCTCGGAAGCCATCACGCCGCACAGATCAGAGACCTCGAGGGAATGCTGAAGCACGTTCTGACCAAACGAGGTACGGTAGCGCAGGGCACCAAGGGTCTTGACGATCTCGGGGTGCAGATCGTGGATGCCGGTATCGAAGGCAGCCTGCTCGCCAGCCTCGCGCACGCGCTGCTGAACCAGGTCGGCGGCCTTGTGATACATCTCCTCGATACGGGCAGGGTGAATGCGGCCGTCGGCGATGAGGTTCTCGAGGGCGACACGGGCGGTCTCACGACGGACCGGGTCGAAGCTCGAAAGAACGACTGTCTCGGGCGTGTCATCGATCACGAGGTTGACGCCGGAAACCTGCTCGAAGGTCCGGATGTTGCGACCCTCGCGACCGATGATACGGCCCTTGAGGTCATCAGAGGGAATGTGCACGGAGGTAACGGTGACCTCGGCAGTGTGGTCGGCAGCGCAGCGCTGAATCGCCAGAGACAGAATCTCCTGGGCGGTCTTGTGGCACTCGGCGCGAACCTGCTGCTCGGACTCGCGAATGATCGTGGCGGCCTCGTGGGTGACCTCGCCGCGAACCTTATCGAGGAGCTCCTTGTGGGCGTCCTCGCGGGTAAGGTCGGCGATACGCTCGAGCTCGGAAGTCTGCTTTGCACAGAGCTCCTCGAGCTCACGGGAGCGCTTCTCGACCTGACCGGCCTGGCTGGACAGCTGATGCTCGCGCTTGTCGAGAGCGTCGTTGCGGCGATCAAGGGATTCCTCGCGCTGCATCACGCGGTTCTCGAGCGTACGAATCTCGTTCTTACGCTGCTTGTCCTCGGCCTCGGCGGCCTGCTTGTTCTTGATGATCTCCTCTTTAGCCTCGAGCAGAGCCTCTTTTTTGAGGGTCTCGGCCTGACGCTTAGCATCACCGATCAGGGACTCAGCCTGTGCGTGTGCCGACTGGATTTTTTCGTCGGCCTCGTGAAGACTACCCTGCTTGGCGGTGCGCATGTAGGCAATGGCGGCGATGGCACCCAAAACGATGCCAACGAGCGCTGCGATGATAGGCATGCTCACTCCTTTTTATGGATTCGTTACACAACAAAGCGAACCGTCCTTACGAACGGCTCGCGACATTTGAGTAATATGGGCGCAGCTTATGCGGGTCGGATACAGATAAACATATAAACAAACTCATCACAGATGAGCACATATCACAAAGCAAATGACGCTGTTTATCGTACGTTGAACCACAACAACTGTCAAATAAATGCCCCCAACACGGCGGCTAAAACACGGTGAGCGGCAGGGCCACAAAACGCATACGCCTAAACCGCACATTCCTCGCGTTCGGCATCGAGACGTGCCTTAACGGCATCGGCGGCGATATGATACGAGAAGCCCTTGCCCATCAAAAACCGAACCAGTTTTTCGAATCCGCGCGTCTCTGGAACACGCCGCTTGGCGAGCAGGGCTGACGCACGCGCCAAATCGTCTTCGACGGCAAAATAATCCTCGGGATAACCGGGAATGTCATCGAGCACGACATGACGGCGCTTGAGCTCGGTCTCGATTTTGCGCTGTCCCCAACCGCGCCGCTTGCGCTCCTCGATAAAGTACGAGCAAAAGCGGTTCTCGTCTAAAAAGCGATACTCGGTGGCGCGCTCGACGGCGAAATCGATCGCGGTCTGGTGAAAGCCGTAGCGAGCCAGCTTGTCACGGACCTCGCCCGTCGCATGGTCGCGGCGCGATAACATCTCGGTCACCATGGTAAGTGCACATTTACGCTCGACGAGCTGCACCGCCTCACGAAAGTTGTCCCAATCACAGGGAAGATCGGGGCGGTTTTTGACATACAGGCGCGCGACCCGCACGGGAATCCAAATGGACCGCTCAAAACCGCCCTCAAGCTCACAATCGATATGTGCGCAAGGCTTTTTGGACGCATACCCGCTCGAGAACGAGGAGGCCGCCTTCTTATCGGGAAAGACGACCGTGGCCTCGGTCACCGTATACGACATGAGCGTAACCGCTACTCGTCGTCATCATCGAGCATGGCGGAACCATCGATGGCGTAAAGCTCGTCAAACTCCTCAGGCGCAGGCTGATCGGTCAGCTCGACCTCGGATGGAGCATCGTCGTCAAACTCAAGCCCGCAGGCAAGGCGGACCTTATGCTCAATCTCGTCGGCGCAATCAGGGTGTTCGCGCAGGAACGCCTTGGCGGCCTCGCGACCGTTGCCGAGCTTGTCCTCGCCATAGGCAAACCAGGAGCCCATCTTCTTGCAAATGCCGCACTCGACAGCCATGTCCAGAATCGAGCCCTCCTTAGAGATGCCCGTACCGTACATGATGTCGAACTCAGCAGAACGGAACGGAGCTGCCACCTTGTTCTTAACGACCTTGGCGCGCACGCGGTTACCGATAACTTCATCCTTAAGCTTAATGCTGTCGATGCGGCGAATGTCGATACGCACCGAAGAGAAGAACTTAAGGGCGCGGCCGCCCGTCGTGGTCTCGGGGTTGCCGAACATGACGCCGATCTTCTCTCGCAGCTGGTTAATGAAGATGCATGTCGTGTTGGACTTGGACAGCGAGCCGGCGAGCTTGCGGAGGGCCTGACTCATCAGACGAGCTTGCAATCCGACCGTGGTATCGCCGATCTCTCCCTCGATCTCGGCACGCGGGGTCAGCGCGGCGACGGAGTCGACGACGATGGCATCGATGGCGCCGGAACGCACGAGCATGTCAACAATCTCGAGCGCCTGCTCACCCGTATCAGGCTGGGAAATCAGTACCTCGTCGATATCCACGCCAATGCGCGCGGCATACGTGGGATCGAGCGCGTGCTCGGCATCGATAAATGCCACCACGCCACCCATTGCCTGGGCTTCGGCCAGGATCTCGAGCGAAAGCGTCGTCTTACCGGAGGACTCAGGACCGTAAATCTCGACGATACGGCCGCGCGGCACACCGCCGATACCCAGAGCGGCATCGAGTGCCAGAGCGCCCGTGGGGATGGCCTCAACCTCAAGCTCGGGGCCGCCGTCACCATACCTCATGATGGAGCCTTGACCGAACTTCTTCTCGATCTCGGCCTTGGTGGTGGCGATCATCTCATCGCGCTCTTTACCCGTCGTGCGAGCATGAACGGTACGTACGGGACCTGAATTCTTGGCCATGAATAGCCCTCCTCTTAACAACCTGCATCGATAATAAACGAACGGCTGTTCGTGGTCAACCGTTCAGGCCAATCATATGCAGGCAGTCTTTCCAAAACCCAACCAAACGCCGACCAAACACTGACCAAATGCTTGACCACAAAGGGGCAAATAAGAACAAGAAAGGCAAAAATACACCTATGACCAGCGCAAACGCTAAATTCGTCAGGGGTCCCCATCTCCACAATTAAGGGGCCCGAAGGCCCCTTAAAACACGTCTATTCCATAGAGTTAAGCACAAGGACAATGCGTCCCAATGCCTCCGCGACCGCATGGGCACGAACACACGAACGGTCGCCCTCATAGTGGCAGCGCACAGAGTCCACGACCGGCACTTCCCCATCAGCCGCGCGATACGCCCAGCCAATATAGAAAGTGCCAGCCGGATCGTCCTCAGTGCCGCCGCCGGGGCCGGCATAACCCGTTGCGCTCACTGCAATATCGCTCTGGTACAGCTCCAGCGAACCCGCCGCCATCTCGCGCGCGGTCTGATGCGACACCGCGGTATAGCGGTCGAGCGTCTCCTGATCAACGCCCAAAACGCGATGCTTGATCTCATCGCAGTAGGTCACCGCACCGCCACGCAGCACCGCCGAGGCGCCCGGGATATCGGCAATCGTCGAGGCGATCATACCTGCCGTCAGCGACTCAGCCGTCGAAACCGTCACGCCCCGAGCGCTCGCGCGCTCGACAATATGACGCGCCAGCTCCTCGTTATGTGCGGAAATCTGCTCAAAAGAGTCCGTCATACCCACCAGGACCTAGACCGAAAAGACGATCTTGCGGCAGTTCCAGAAGTACTGGGCGCCCGAGATAACGGTCAGGACAACGGCAACGGCGTACAGGAAGCGCGACACCGAGTAGATGCCGAGCGTCAGCGCCAGCGGGCCAAGGTGCAAGCCGGCCATCGCAAAGACGCACAGGTAACCGCAGATGGAGACCATCGTAGTCGCCGTCTTGTACTTGCCAAGCTTATCGGCGGCAACGACCACGCCGGCGGCACTCGCGACCATGCGAAGGGCGCTCACCAGAAGCTCACGGAACAGGATAATGAACACGGACCACACGGTCACAGCGCCAAAATCCAAGAACAGCAGCAGAGCCGAGAACACCAGCAGCTTATCGGCGATGGGGTCCAAGAACTTACCGAAATCGGTAATCTCGTTGCGCGAGCGCGCCAGATAACCGTCGACCTTATCGGTGCACGACAGGATAACATACAGAATGAAGGCAGCGGCGGCGAGCGGGCCGTCGAAGGTGCTCCAATCTGTACCGGCAACACTCGTGTGAGAAAGCGCCGACACGATCATGAACACCGGGATAAAGACGATGCGAACGCACGTCACGATGTTGGCGGGCGTCCAAACACTCGTCAGTTCCTTATTGCTCTCGTTTGCCACGATGCTCTCCTACTCCACAACATGGCCGATAAGCTCATAGCAGAAGCTATCGGTAAACTCGACCGTCAGAATATCGCCCACGGACGCCTCGCTGGCGTCCAAGTGCACCGCGCCATCGGAATCGGGCGCCTGGAACCAAGCATGGCCGATCAGCTCGGCGCCGTCCTCGGTCTCCTCGATGCCGTCGACGATCACCTGGGCGCGCTCGCCCACATGTGCGGCGGTGGCGGCAAAACCGAGCGACTCGGCCAGGTCCATGGCCTCCTGGGCGCGCTCGAGCTTGACCTCCTCATCGACCTGACCCTCCATCTTGGCGGCCAGGCTGCCCTCCTCCTGCGAGTAGGCAAAGACGCTCGTGTAGTCAAAGCCGACGGTGTCCATAAAGTCGATAAGGTCGCGGAACTCGTCGTCGGTCTCGGTCGGGAAGCCGACCATGGCCGTGGAACGGATCACGATGCCGGGGATACGCTCACGCAGATCGCGGAACAGGTCCTCGAGCTCCTGGCGCGAACCAGAACGGCGCATAGCCTTGAGGATGCGCGCGTCGCAGTGCTGCACGGGGATATCGATATAAGGCAGCACCTCGGGCGTATCGCGAATCGTATCGATAAGCTCGTCGGTCATGCCCTCGGGCTGCAGATAGAGCACGCGGACCCAGACGTTGTGCGGGCGCACGGCCTCGGCGACGGCATGCAGCAGCTGCGCCAGATTGCGCGGCGAGCCATCGGTGACGTCTTCGTCGGCAAAGTCGGTGCCCCAAATACCCGTGTCCTGGCCAATCAGCACGATCTCGCGCACACCGCCGGCAACCAGGTCGCGTACCTCGGAGATAATGCTCTCGGCATTGCGCGAATGATAGCGACCGCGAATATAGGGGATCATGCAGAAGCTGCAGAAGCGGTTGCAGCCATCGGAAATCTTGACGTAAGCAACAGCGCCCTCGACAGTGCGCTTTACTTGCGGAATATAGGCAGCGATCTCACGCTCGACACCCAGCACGCCATCGATGACCGCCACGATGCCGTCCTCCTCGTCGGCCTTCACAAAGGCAGCGACCTCGGGCAGCTCGTCAGGCAGGTCGTCGCCATAGCGCGACGGCACACAGCCGCACATGACGATGGGACAAGAACGAACGCCGTCCTGAACCTCGTTGGCGAGCTCGAGCGTGGTCTCGATGCTCTCGGACGTTGCGGAGGCGAGGAACGAGCATGTATTGACGATGGCGATATCGGCATCCTGTGAGTCGAATGCCTCCTCGTAGCCCGCGGCGGTCAAAAGAGAACGCATGCGGTCGGTGTCAACCTCGTTCTTAGCGCACCCGAGGGTGATGTAGAGCACGGAGCCCAACGGTGTATCCATGTTGGAGAGCAGTCCTTTCGAATGATATTAGCGGTAGTTGGTGAACTGCAGCGGCTGGCCGTAGTCCTGGTCGCGCAGGAACTGGATCACGGTCTGCAACGCGTCCTTCGAAGCAGAGGAAACACGCAGCTTGTCGGCCTCGATAGTCACCTTGACCTTGAGCTTTTGGTCCTTGATGTCCTTGTTGATCTTCTTGGCGGTCGTCTGGTCGATACCCTCGACGATATGGCCGAGCACGCGCACGGTGCCGCCCGATGCCGCCTGCGGAGCATCCCACGAGACAGCCTTGAGGTCGATGCCGCGCTTGATGAGCTTGGAGCTCAGCACGTCGATAATCTGCTTGGAGACAAAGTCGGCCGGGGCGTTGATCGTAAAGAGCTTGTCGCCCTTCGAAAGCTCGATCGTGGCGCCGGAATCCTTCAGGTCATAGCGCTGGGAAATCTCACGCGTGGTTTGCTGGAAGGCGTTGTCGACCTCTTGCATGTTGACCTCGGACACGACGTCGAAGCTGGAATCTTTAGCCATGATGTTTCCTTTCGCGTACGAGCGGCTTAGTAGCTATCGTACGAATAGTCGGTAGAATCGGTGGGCGTCTGGCCGTCAGTTGCGGTATCGGCGCCATCCGTGGACTGGGCATCGGTGCCGTCGGTGGTGTCGGCACCATCGGTGGTGTCGGTACCATCAGAACTTTCACCATTCTCGGAACCAGTCGTCTCCTTCTTGGGAACGGTGATCGTCACACGCGCCACGCCCGAGGTCTTGGTATCGTAACGGACCTTTTCGCCGTTCTTGGTAACGGTGACATCGGAAGGCTTGGACGTGGTGATCTCGATCGAGGACTCAGGCGTGTACTCCTGCTCAAAGGGGCCAGTCGCCTGGGCGCCATAGACCGACTTGCCATCGACCTTGACCTCAATCCAGGCGGTCTTTCCCTTGGCAACGGAGACCTTGACCTTCGTTACCTCGTTTTCTTCCTTTTTAGCCGTCGTCTTGGTGGCGTCCGAATCGGTCGACTCATCCGTCGCCTCATCGGTGTCTTCGTCCTCGTCGACCGTTTCGGTCTTCTTAGAAGACTTCTTGGGCGTCGTCTTGGTAGCAGTGGGCGTCTCGGGCGTGGTCTCGGGCGTCGAAGATGCGCAGCCGCGCAGAAGTACCACGATGAGCACGATCAGCAGCAACGCCACGGCACCGATGCCGGCGTAGACGATACGCGGATCGAGACCGTTGTTTTGAGGAGTACGGGAACCGCCGCGTCCACGACTGGAACTGCTGCGGCCGCCTCCCTGAGGCATACGACCACGATTGCTGTCGGAACGGCCGCGATAGCCACCCTGGCCCTGAAGGCTGCGCTGACCCGAGCGGGGCGCAAGTTCACCGCAGCCTTGATAGCCACGCTGGCCCGCACGCGGAGCCGAAGAGCGCTGGCCATACGGCTGTGATTGAGAGCGAAGACGCGGCGTCACCTGCGTGGCATCGGCGTCCGCATAGCCACTGCGAGAACGTCCGGTGGAGATACCACGGTGACCGCGATCGGAATAGCCGCCGTCGCCGTAGCCGGCACGAGGGTCACGCGCCACGCCGCGGGCAGCGGGAAGTGCACGGTCCTCGGGCATCGGCGTACTGCGGAACCGGTCACGCTGTGAGCGAATCTCCTCGCCCGAACCCGTCTCGGTAATATAGCCAGCCTGCTGCGGACGCTGACCATAACGCGTTGAGCGACCACCCTGAACCATCAGGAAGCGCCCGTTATCGACAGAGGAACGCGAATTGACATAGCCGGCGGCGTCCTGAAAACGACCGCCCTGCTGCGACGTCTCGCGTTCGTATGCCATCAGGTCGTCAAAGTAGGCATTGACGACCTCGCGCGGATTGAGGCCCAAAAAACGAGCATAGCTCGAAATCATGCCCTGCGCATAGCCGCGCGGCGGCATCGAAGCAAAGTTACCGGTCTCGAAAAACTCGATGATCTGCGGCCTGATTTTGATGGTGTTGGCGACCTGCTGAATGGAAAGGCCCATTCGGCGACGCTGCTCGAGCAGCATGTCACCAAAGCGTGCAGCCATCAGAATCCTCCAAACTCACGATCTTCACGTGCCATCTCGGCGTCGACAGATTCCAGCGCGGCAAGCCCCTCCTCGTCCAAAAGGACCTCGCGCGGCTTGGAACCGTCGGGCGGGCCGACGACACCCTTTTCTTCCAGCATGTCCATAATACGCCCGGCACGCGCATAGCCAACCTTCAGACGACGTTGCAGGCCAGATGTGGAGCCAAGCTGCGATTCCACCACAATATGGGCGGCTTCCCAAATGAGTGGATCATCGTCTTGCGGCTCGGTTACTCCGGTGCGGACAATGCCTCCGCCACCCGCCATGGACATGGAAGCGGGCGCCACGGCAGACAGGATCTCCTCGTGGTAGTCTGGCTCACTCTGCGACTTGACGAACTCGACAATCTCGTTGATCTCATCATCCGAGACAAAGCAGCCCTGGATACGGCGGGGCTTGCCCCAGTCGACCTTGGAGAACAACATGTCGCCCAAACCGGTGAGCTTCTCGGCGCCCATCTGGTCGATGATGACGCGCGAGTCGATGCCCGTGGCGACGTTAAAGGCGATGCGGTTGGTGATGTTGGCCTTGATGAGGCCCGTCACCACGTTGGAGCTGGGGCGCTGCGTGGCAACGATAAGATGAATACCGGCGGCACGGCCCAGCTGTGCAATACGCACGATCGAGGCCTCGACATCCTTACCGGCGACCATCATCAGGTCAGAGAGCTCGTCAATGATAATGACAAGGTAGGGCATCTTTTGCGGCGGATTGTCGTAATGCTCAAACTCGCCAGCAGCCTGCTTTTCGTTGTAGGTCGAGATCTTACGCACGTTGAGACGCTCGAAGACCTTCAGGCGACGCTCCATCTCGGACACAGCCCATTGCAGAGCGCTCGCGGCCTGCTTGGGCTCGGTCACCACGGGCACATAGAGATGCGGCAGACCGTTATAGCCCGCAAGCTCGACACGCTTGGGGTCGACCATGATCAGGCGAACGTCCTCGGGAAGGGCGCGCATGAGCAAGGTCGTGATGATGGAATTGATCATCACCGACTTACCAGAACCGGTCGTACCGGCGATCAACAGGTGAGGCATCTTGGCGAGGTCGGCGACAACCGGCGTGCCCTCGGCGTCGCGGCCGATGGCGAGCTCGAGCGGACCGCCCTTCACATAGGGCAGCACGTCGCCCAGATTGACGTTCTGGCGCTTGCGGTTGGGAATCTCGATGCCCACGAGCGAGGTGCCGGGGATCGGGGCAAAGATACGCACCGACTGGGCAGCGAGCGAAAGCGCGATATCGTCCTCGAGGCTCGAGATTTTGCTCACACGCTCGCCCTCACCGGGCTGCAGCTTAAAGGTCGTCACCGTGGGGCCGGCGATCCAGCCGACCACGCGGGCACTGCGGCCAAACTCAAGCAAGGTGGATTGCAGTGACTCAGCGGTCTGCTCCAGCTCCTTGTCCGAAGACGCAGCGGAAGCCGACTGCGGGTTGGCATGCAGGATTTCGAGCGGCGGAAGCTTGAGGCCGTCCTCTTCTTCGCCCTCGTTATCTGCGGCGCCGTCGTCCACTCCCCCATCACGAGCCGCAGCCGATTCGATAGCACTCGTGGCAGGCGCATCGGCAACCTTGGGATGCTTCAGGAAGTCGGGAATCTGAGGTGCGGCCGAGACGGGATTCACGGCAAACGGCGGCTCGGACTCGTCAATCTTATCGGGGTCGTCTTCCATCGAAAGCTGGCCGGTTACCTGGCCGCGCTTTGCATGGCGACGCGGCAGCAAAGTTGTCTTTGCGGTCTCAATCGGAGCCTCGTCGTCCTCGTCATCGCCCTCGGTAAGCTCAATCTCGCTATCGGACCAAGATGGGTCGGGCTCACTCGTATTAAGCTTAGGCGCAGCCTTGCCCTTCTTGACATGGCGACGCGGCAGCAGCGTGGTCTTGGCCCGCTCGGCATCCACGGCATCGGACACGTCAACAAACGGATCCTCGTCCTCGTCGTCATCCAAAACCGGGTCGACATCGCCACCCATGACCGTGGTCACCGCGGCGTCAGTCCCCTTCTGGCGCAGAATGCTAAGGTGCGGACGGGCGACGCCGGGAACCGACAGGGCCTCTTCATCGCCCCACGGGCTCGCATTGACATCGGCACGTCGACGCTCGGCAAAATCGGCAGCGCGATCGCGTGCGGAGCGCAAAACGCCACCCACCGAAAAGCCGATAATGACCAAACCAACGACGACAAGCCCCAGCAAGACAACCATGGCGATAGGTTTACCCAGGGCGTTTTGCAAGGCACTTGCGATAAAGGCGCCAATGTAGCCGCCCGACACGGAAAGGTTCTGCGGCGTAAACATAAGGTCGCACGAATCGCTCGTGCCCGGCACCATCAGCGAAAGAATGGAGACGACGGCGATAAAGACCAAGGCGCCGCCCGCAACAGAGCGCACGTTGAGCGGCGAGTCCTCACCCAAAAAGAGCGTGGCGGCAAACAGCAAGATGACGATCGGCAGCACGTAGGCGCCCAGACCAAAGCCCAGGTGGTAGAAACCGGCAACCGCAGCCGTCACGGGCGCTGTTGCCGGAGAGATCACGGCAATGAAGGACGCGATCGCCAAAACGGCGATGACCACACCGGCGATATCGCGATTGGCCGAAGGCTCGACCAAGGGCTCAAACTCATCAAACTCGGACTCGTGGCCCTTATTGGCACGCAGATGGGAACCGGCACCCTTAGCAGATGCCGGTTGGTTGTTGGCCTTATTGACTTTGGCGTTTTGTGCAGATCCGCGCGCCAAACTAAACCTCCATGACGACCGGGATGATCATCGGACGGGTGCGCGTACGGCTCCAGATAAAGTTAGAGAGCGAATCGCGCACGGCCTTGCGAATGGCATCGGAACCGCTGCTGGTAAAGCTAAACTTACCCTTCTCGATCGTCTTCATAATGGACGCGGAAGCATCCTCGGAGAACTGGTCGTCGATGGCAAACGAGACGCCGCGGCCCGAGAACTCGATGGCCTCGATCTTCTTGTGTTTGAGGGAGACGATGGCAACGGCCGTGACCATACCGTCGTTGGCGAGCTTCTGGCGATCGCGCAGGACGATGGGGTCGGTATCGCCGATGCGCAGGCCGTCGACATAGACGACGCCGGACTCGACGGGCGTACCGCGTTTGACGATACCGCCGCGCATCTCGAGCGTGTCGCCGTTATCGAGGATAAAGATATGATCGTCCTTGAGACCCATCTTACGGGCCAGCTGGGCATGGGCGCGTAGATGCACGGCCTCACCGTGAACCGGCATAAAGTACGTGGGCTTGGCCATGGCCATCAGGAGCTTGAGCTCCTCCTGGCTACCGTGACCGGAGACGTGGACGAGAGCGCGGTTCTTATCCCACACGTCGCAGCCGAGCTTGGCCAGGCTGTTGACGACCTGCTGGACGGCTTTCTCATTGCCGGGAACAGGAGTTGCCGAGAGGATAACGGTATCGCCCTCGTGAATGGAGAGCGTCTTGTGCTCGCCATTGGCCATGCGAGACAGGGCCGACAGCGGCTCGCCCTGCGAACCAGTGCACATGACGACGATCTTGTCGTCAGGCAGGTTATCAATATCGAAGGCATCGATGATATCGGCATCATCGATGTTGAGATAACCGAGCTCGCGCGCCACGCGGGTGTTCGTGAGCATGGAGCGACCGGTCACAACGACCTTACGGCCGCACTTGCGGGCGGCATCGCAGATCTGCTGCAAACGATGGATGTGGCTCGAGAACGATGCGACGAACACGCGACCCGGGGCGTTCTTGATGGCGTGCAGCAGGTTGGGACCAACCTCGGCCTCGGACTTGGTAAAGCCGGGAACCGTGGCATTGGTGGAGTCGGAAAGCAGCAGGTCGATGCCCTGCTTGGCAAAGCGGCTGATAGCGGCATAGTCGGGCGTGACGCCGTCGATGGGCGTCTGGTCGAGCTTAAAGTCGCCGGTGTGCATAACGGTGCCCTGGTTGGTGCGAATGAACACGCCCAGAGCGCCGGGGATGGAGTGCGTCATCGAGAAGAAGTCGAGCGAGATGCCGCCGAGGTTGACATGGCTGCCGCCCTTGACCTCGCGGAACTTGGGTGCGCGGATGCGGAACTCGGAAAGCTTGCCCTCGATAAAGCCAAGCGTCAGCTTGCTCGAGAAGATGGGCACCTTATTGTTGAGGTCCTGCAGCAGATACGGAAGCGAACCGGTGTGGTCCTCGTGGCCGTGGGTGACGACGATACCGCGGAGCTTCTCCTCGTTCTCTAGAACATAGGTGTAGTCGGGAAGCACCAGGTCGATACCGGGCTGGGAGTCATCCGGGAACATGAGACCGGCGTCGACGAGCACCATGTCGTCGCCGCACTCGAAGACCGTCATGTTCTTGCCGATGCCGTCAAGACCGCCGAGCGGGATGATCTTCAAGGGAGATGTTTTTTTAGCTGCCATAGGTTAGTGTGGTTTCCTTTCTTCGAAACGGGTCTGGAACAACCGACGGGGCGCTTCTGGCAAACCGACCGTCGGGAACGTACAAACATGCATCACAGAGTCGATGCAATAACCACAGTATGATACCCATTTGCCCACCAACAGACCACCCATGCATCAAAGCCCCATCCAAACCGGTCTATCCCGCCGGTTTCCCGTGGGGCGGGCACTGATGAAGTTTCCTGCTCTACAGTCCTGCTCACGACGGAGGCCACATTAAGTGGCCTCCTGTTCGTGCGGAACTCGCGATAAACTTCATCAGTGCCCGCCCCACGGGAAACCTGCCAAAAAGGGACAGGTTTATTTTGGTCGGTTTTATCTGGGAAGATGCTGCTGCGGCTATCTACAGATCTGAAATCTGACTACTGAATAGACTGTCTAACTAAATAGCGAGCGGCACTAACCAGTCCTTTTGCTTGCGCCCGGGAGGGCCGCATATGAAGTTTATCGCGAGTTCCGCACGCAAAGGAAAGCACTTAATGTGCTTTCCATCTTGCGCAGGACTGTAGAGCAGGAAACTTCATATGCGGCCCTCCCGGGCGCAAGCAAAAGGGCGACCCCTGTCCGGAGTCGCCCTTGCGGTGCTGGTTATGTACGGCTGTTACTCGGCGTCGTGGTGACGGCGGGGCTTGCGGCCTCCGTTGTCGCCGGGACGGCGCGGACGGTCGCTGCGCTCGGAGCGCTCGCGACGCGGACGCTCACGACGCTGGAAGTGCTCGCCGTCGCCCTCGGAGGTACCCTCGGCGCGAGCCGGGGCCTCGGGCTTGTCAAGACGATCGAGCGAGATCTTGCCGCGATCGTCGACCTCGATGACGACGACCTTGACCTCGTCGCCCACATTGAGAACGTCCTCGACCTTCTCCACGCGGCCCTTGGCAACGCGGGAGATGTGAAGCAGGCCGTCCTTACCGGGCAGCAGGTTCACGAAGGCGCCGAAGGGCTGGATGGAGACCACGCGACCGGTGTACTCCTCGCCCGGCTCGGGAACCTTGATGATGAGCTTGATGCGCTCGACGGCCTGGTCCACGGACTCGCCGGTGCCGCCGACAAAGACGGTGCCGTCCTCCTGGATGTCAACCGAAGCGCCGGTCTCGTCCTGGATGCCGCGGATGACCTTACCGCCGGAACCGATGACGTCGCGGATCTTATCGGTCGGAACCTGGATGGAGACGATGCGCGGAGCGGTGCTGCGCGTGGTATGACGCGGCTCGGGGATCACATCGAGCATCTTCTGCAGGATGAAGGCGCGACCCTCCTTGGCCTGCTGCAGAGCGCGGGCCAGAATGTCGAAGGTAAGGCCGGTGGCCTTATTGTCCATCTGCAGAGCGGTAATGCCCTCGGTGGTGCCGGTGACCTTAAAGTCCATGTCGCCCAGGAAGTCCTCGAGACCCTGGATATCGGACAGGACCACGGTCTTGCCCTCCTCCTGGATCAGGCCCATGGCGATACCGGAGACCGGGCGCTTAATGGGCACGCCGCCGTCCATAAGGGCGAGCGTAGAGCCGCAGGTCGAAGCCATCGAAGAGGAGCCGTTGGACTCCATGACCTCGGAGACGACGCGGATCGCGTAGGGGAACTCGTTCTCGTCGGGAAGCACCGGAAGCAGGGCGCGCTCGGCCAGGTTGCCATGGCCGATCTCGCGGCGCTTGGGGCTGCCCATACGGCCGGTCTCGCCGGTGCAGAACGGCGGGAAGTTGTAGTGGTGCATGTAGCGCTTGCCCTCGGTGGGCTCGATGGTATCCAGACGCTGGCCCTCGTTGAGCATGCCGAGCGACAGGACGGAGAGCACCTGCGTCTGGCCGCGCTGGAACAGGCCGGAGCCGTGAACGAGCGGCAGGTAGTTGTCCTTCACCATGATGGGACGGATCTCATCGGCGGCACGACCGTCAACGCGCTCACCAGTCTCGACGACCATGGTGCGCATAGCCTTCTTCTCGAGCTTCTTGAGCGCCACGGGGATCTCGCGCTCCCAAGCGGCCTGCTCCTCCTCGGTAAACTCGGCACGGATGGACTCCTTCAGAGCCTCGACCTTGCCGATACGGGAGAGCTTGTCGGCGTCGCGCAGGGCGGCTGCCATCTCGTCGTAGTGGGCGAAGATGCGCTCCTGGACCTCCTCGACGGGCTGATCTAGCGGGTACTCCTTCTTGACGATGGGGCCGTTGACCTGCTCCCACTCGGCGACGAACTCGTCCTGAGCCTGGCAGAAAGCAGCAAGGGCCTCCTGGCCAAACTTCATGGCAGCGAGCATGTCGTCCTCGGAGATCTCCTCGGCGCCGGCCTCGACCATCGAGATGAAGTCGGCAGAGCCGCCCAGCTCCAGGTCCAGGTCGGAGTTCTCGCGCTCCTCGTAGGTGGGGTTGACGATAAACTCGCCGGTCTCCACGTTACGGCCGATGCGCACGCAGGCAAGCGGGCCCTCGAAGGGCACGCCGCCGAGCGTCATGGCCAGGGAGGCACCCATGACGTTGATGACGTCAAAGGGGTTGACCTGGTCGGCGACGAGCGAGGTAGCGACGATGTGCACCTCGTTGCGGAAGCCGTCCGGGAAGCTCGGGCGAATCGGACGGTCGATCATGCGCGCGGTGAGCGTGGCCTTCTCACTGGGACGGCCCTCACGCTTGAGGTAGCCACCCGGGATGCGGCCGGCGGCGTACATCTTCTCGTTGAAGTCGACGGTCAGCGGGAAGAAGTCGTAGTTCTTGCGCTCCTTGGAGACGACCACGGTGTCGAGCATCGTGGTGTCGCCCTGCTTGACCAGGCAGGCGCCGGTGGCCTGCTTGGCAAGCTCGCCCGACTCAAAGGTGTAGGTCTTGCCGTACAGCTCAAAGGTCTTGGATACGAGTGTCATTGTTCTCCTTTACCCCGCAGGCCCCTTGCCTGCAGGCTCCTCATGTGACGCGGGCCCCCTGCCCCCGCCACGCTTCAGAGCGTGATTGTTCGCGCCCTTACACAAAAAGAGCGCCCCGCTGCGCAGGACGCTCTTAGCATGTACAAATCCTTACTGGATGTTGTCGCGGATGCCCAGAGCCTTGATGAGCTCACGGTACTCGACGATGTCGTTCTTCTTGATGTAGGAGAGAAGACGACGACGACGGCCGACGAGCATGAGCAGGCCACGACGGGTGTGGAAGTCCTTCTGGTGGGACTTCATGTGCTCGGTCAGCTCCTTGATGCGCTCGGACAGGATGGCGACCTGAACCTTGGGGTTGCCGGTGTCGACCGGGGTGTTACCGAACTGGGCAGTCAGCTCAGCCTTGCGCTCTTTGGAAACAGTCATTGTTTCACCTTTCGTTTCTTGTCGCCCGCGGGCGACACTATTCGCCTCGGACTGGGAAGCCGCCGGTGGAGCGAGCATCCAAGGTCGAGGTACCAACAGGTCGGTATGTTACCACAAGCAACCCGCGCCTGCGCATCATCACCGACCCAACATGAATTCCATCGCACGGAGGCGCTGATCGGCATGTGTTGCCGCCCAGACGTGCGAAAGCCCCAACAAAAAGGCGGCAGTATGGGAATCGATCCTCTCGGCCATGAGCGCATCGAAAGTCATGGACATAAGGGCACGCAGCCATGCGACCTCACCGGTCGATACCAGCTCGGCACCCGGAACGCTCGACGCGCACGAGCCGCACATGAGCCCGCCGGCCTGGGGCGAAAAATACGACAGCATGGGGTCTCCGCACAGTACGCAGGCCGAAAAATCGGGTCGGTAGCCAACGTGCGATAGCAGCTTAAACACATATGCCGCCACAAGCAGATCCATATGCGCCGTGTCGAGCCCGCTGCCCACCAGAGCAAGCGCTCGCTGCGTGATGGCAAAGGTAAACGGGTCCTCGGCATCCTCGAACGAGCACACGCGCGCGACCTCGGCGATCGCGCTTGCGGCGCAGGTCGTCTCGTAATCGGGTGCTGCGCCGAGCGGCGCCTCCATAAGCTCGGCCTGGGAAACCACGTCGAGCGACCGCCCATGCGCGAGCAGCATATCGACGGTACAGAACAGCTCGCAGCGCGCAGCCAGGCGCCCACCGGGTTTACGGGCGCCCTTTGCCACGGCACGAACCTGCCGACCCCGCTCGTCAAGCATCGTCAGGATCAGGTCCGTCTCTTTGAGCTTCGTCTTGTCGAGAACGAGCACCTTCGTGCGATATGTCCGGGAGCCTGCCATGCGTGCCGCGCGCCCTTAGTCCTCGGCGTTGTAGCCAAAGCGGCGAATCTGGGCCTCGTCGTCACGCCAGCCGGCCTTGACCTTCACGTCCAGCTCCAAAAAGACCTGCGTGTCAAAGATGCGCTCAAGATCGCGACGGGCGTCGATACCGATATGCTTGATCATCTCGCCGCCCTTGCCGATGATGATGCCCTTTTGGCCCTCGCGCTCGACGTAAATGGTGGCGTGCACGCGCAACACCTTCTTGGTCTGCTCGAGCGCATCGCAGATCACGCCAACGGAGTGCGGAATCTCATCACGGGTGCGGCGCAAGACCTTCTCGCGCACAAACTCGGCAACGAGCGTCTCGTCGGAAGCGTCGGTACCCATGTCCTCGGGGAACCAACGCGGACCCTCGGGCAAAAAGTGAGCAACGGTCTCGATAAAGGCATCGACGTTGAAGTTCTTGACCGACGACGTCACGATCTCGTCGTCATATTCCATGAGCTCGTGGGCGGCCTTAAGCTGCTCCATGACCTGTGCGGGATCGGCCTCATCGGCCTTGGTGAGCACCAGGACCTTCTTGGAACGAGCGCATCTGACTCGCTCGGCAACCCAGGCGTCTCCCCTGCCGATCGGTTTGGTGGCATCAATCAAAAACGCGACGACATCGACATCGTTCAGCTCGAACAGCGCGCTCTTGTTGAGTTCGGATCCCAGACCGTCCTTGGGCTTGTGGATACCCGGGGTATCGACAAAGACCAGCTGGTAGCCGGGACGGTTGACGACGGCGCGCATGCGGCGGCGGGTCGTCTGGGCCACCGGCGAGGTGATGGCGACCTTTTTGCCATAGCAGGCGTTGAGCAGCGTGGACTTGCCGGCGTTGGGGCGGCCGACCAGGGCCACAAAGCCGCTGCGGAAACCGGGTTCAACGTCGCCAAAGCCCGCGAGGCCATCGTCCTCGTCGCACAGGGCGTCGAGTTCCTCGTCACTCATGCCCTCAAACGGGTCAAACTCCTCGACTTCCTCGAACTCCTCGGCATCCACCACATCCAGGGACTCGTCGTCCAGAGTTTCATCGATAGGCAGCATATTGTCGGACATGGAAATCCCTTTCTAAATAAAGTCGAGCGCGTGGGCAAATACCAGCAAGCCCACAATCGCGGCGGTGATGGAAAGTACGTATACGGAGGCGGCGGCGATATCCTTCGCACGCTTTGCCAGCGGATGGAGCTCCTGGGTCGCCAGGTCGACAATCGCCTCCATGGCGGTGTTGCACAGCTCGCCGTGAATCACCAGGCCACAGCAGATGATAACCGTAGCCCACTCGGCAATGTCGAGTCCCACGATGCAGCCGGCGATGACGGTGCACACGCCCGCCACAAGCATGACCTTAATGTTGCGCTCGGTCTTGACGGCGGTGACGAAGCCCTCCATGGCGTAGGAGAACGACTTTAAGAAGGACGGATGGTCCTTGTTCGATCCGGGAATCATAGACGGCTCCTAGTCGTGGGCGTGATTGGTGATGGGACCGACGTGGACCAGCTTGGGGTCCTCGCCGCGCTCGAGCGCCAGATCGCGCAGGATGGCGTCCTCGCGGGCCTCCATGACCTCGGCCTCGTCGTCATCAATGTGGTCATAGCCCAGCAGGTGCAGAATGCCATGCACGAGCATCAGGCGGCACTCGTCGGCAGGACTATTGCCAAAGCCGGGGGCCTGACGGGCAATGACCTGCGGGGCCAGGATGATATCGCCGAGCTCGAGCGTCTCGTCGGCGGGAATATCCTCGTCAAAGGCCGAGTCACATTCAAACGAGAGGACATCGGTGGTGCGGTCGATACCGCGCCACTCGTGGTTGAGCTCGTGCATCTCGTCTTCATCGACATACGAAAGGGAAATCTCAACTTCACGCTTAACGCCCTCGGCGGCAAGCACAACCTCGCAGATGTGCTCTACCTCCTGCGCGTCGAGCAGCGTATCGAGCTCGGCATCGTTGCTGATCAATACACTCAACGGGACTCCTTTCGGTCGTGCACGCGCTTCTCGCGTACATCATCATAAGCATCGTATGCCTCGACGATACGCCCAACCAAGGCATGACGTACCACGTCGGCACGCTCGAGGTGAGAGAATGCGACATCGTCGACACGGCCCAAAATCCGCTCAACGTCAGCAAGACCGCCGCGACGACCCACCAGGTCACGTTGGCTCAGGTCGCCGGTAATCACAAACTTGGAGTTAAAGCCCAGGCGCGTCAGGAACATCTTCATCTGCTCGGGCGTGGTATTTTGGGCCTCGTCGAGCACCACGAAGGCATCGCTCAGCGTACGGCCGCGCATGTAGGCAAGCGGGGCGATCTCAATCACGCCGCGCTCCATAAGCTCATCGGTGCGTTCGCGATCCATCATGTCAAAAAGGGCGTCGTAGAGTGGACGCATGTAGGGATCGATCTTTTCCTCGAGGGTACCGGGCAAAAAGCCCAGGTTCTCCCCCGCCTCGACAACCGGACGCGCCAAGATCAGACGACACACCTCGTGACGCTTGAGCGCGGCGACGGCGAGGGCCATAGCTAGATAGGTCTTACCGGTACCGGCGGGACCTAGGCCAAACGTGATGGTATGCGAGCGGATGGCGTCAACATAGCGCTTTTGTCCGAGCGTTTTGGGGCGAATGGCACGGCCGCGATACGAAAGCAGCACATCATCGCGAAGCGATGTAGCCTCGTGCTCACCGTCGCGCAAGACGGCCAGGCAACGCGAGACATCGTCGGCAGACAGGGTACGACCGGCCGCCGCCTCGCGAAAAGCATGTTCGAAAAAGCGAGCCACGAGCTCGACCTCGTCCGGGTCGCCGCTTACGGAGATCCTATCGCCACGGGCGACCACGTGAGCGCGAACCAAGCTCTCGAGCGCACGAAGGACGCCGTCGCCGGCGCCCAAAACACGCGAGGGATCAACTCCCTCGGGAACGGTAAGTCTAATCTTCGAGGCTTCCATGGACCTCCCTGCGCGCATGGACCAAGCCGGAATCATCGACTCCGATGATAGCAACATCGAGCAGGCACGGGGCTGTAAGTCCACAGGTATCGTCAAGACGGGCATGATGGAACGAGCCGAGCGTCAAATTGTCACCGTACTCAAGCACGGCGCGTTCGACGGTACCCACGCGACGGCGGGCATCGGCAATAGCGAGCTCCTGCGCCGTGTCTCGCATACGGCGGCTGCGCTCGGCCATAGCCTCGGGCGGCACCTGGTCGGGCATGTCGGCAGCAAGGGTACCGGGACGCTTACTGTAGCGGAACACGTGCATACGCGAGAACCCCACGCGGCGGCACAGCGCCAGCGACTCCTCGAACTCCTCGTCCGTCTCACCAGGAAAACCGACGATGACGTCGCACGAAAGAGACGCCTGCGGCAGGATGGCGCGAATCATACGCACCGTGTCCTCAAAGGCCTCCGCACTATAGGGACGACCCATGCGATGCAAGGTCGCCGTACAGCCGGACTGCACGGGCAGGTGCAAAAACGGGGCGATACGCTGCGGATAGCGCGCCATAACCTTAAGCAGGCGCTCAGAGATATCCATGGGCTCGACCGAGGAAATGCGCACATGCGCAATAGTCGTGCGCTCCATGATGGCCTCGAGCAGCTCATCGATTTCGACATGCTCGTCGGTCGCGCTCTTGCCATCGTAGGCACCCAGGTTCACACCGGTCAGCACCACCTCGGGCACGCCGGCCTCCTGGGCCTCGCGAACTTGCTCAAGCACGGACTCGACGGGCACGGAGCGCTCGGGGCCGCGCGCCTTCCACACAATGCAATAGGTACAGCGATGGTTGCAGCCGTCCTGGATCTTCACGCCCAGGCGAGAGCGACCGAGCGCATCGACCACCTCGCCATCGCTGCAGGCGGGAACGCTATCGGACTCAACGCCCAGCACCTCGCAGACACGTTCGGCGACATCGATCTTGGACGGCTCGGCGATCACGCGATCCGAAAGCTCCAACAGCTCCTCGGGATGCAAATTGACCACGCAACCGGTCACGAGCACATAGGGCTCATTTGGATGGGCCAGCGCATGACGGACGGCCTTACGGGTCTTGGCCTCAGCCTCGCCCGTAACGGCACAGGTGTTAATGACGATCAAATCGGCATCCTGGGGCTCCACAATAGCAAAGCCCAGGCGCATAAGATCGGCAGTGATACGGTCAGACTCAACCCGGTTGACACGGCAGCCGAGGTTGACGACGGAAATATGGGGTGCGAGCACGCGGGCTCCTTAATCGAGGATATCGTCGAGGGCACTCTTGATACGGTCGGTCACCGACTTCTTACCGGAAGCGACGTCATCGCCCATCTCATCGGCAAAAGCACGGAGCAGCTCGCGTTGCTTATTGGAAAGATTGGTGGGAACGACCACGCGCAGTTGCACGATCAGGCGGCCACGCGAACCGCCACCGCCAATGCGCGGCATGCCGTAATTATTGACGCTCACGGTGTCGCCGTACTGGGCGCCGGCGGGAACCGTCACCTTAACGACCTCGTCGGGCATAATGCCCTCGACCTCGATCTCGCAGCCGAGCGCAGCCTGCGCAATCGAGATATCGCTCACCAGGTACAGGTCGTCACCGTTGCGCTTAAAGCGCTCATGGTCGGCAACGCGCACGTTGACAATCAGGTCGCCAGAAGGCTCGCCGCGAAGGCCGGCCTCGCCAAAGCCGCTCACACGCAGCTGGCGACCGGTCGAAACGCCGGCGGGAATATCGATGTCGATCTTTTCGTGCGAAGGCGTGCGGCCCTGACCGTCGCAGGTCTCGCAGGGATGGTCGATAACCGTGCCCTCGCCATGGCAGTCGGGGCAAGGCGAGGAAGACTGAACCTGGCCCAAAAACGATCGCTGAACCGTCGTAACGTAGCCCGTACCGTGGCAGCGACTGCACTGCTTTTCCTGTGCACCCTCGGCCCTACCGGTACCGTTGCAGTCCTCGCAAGGAGCAAGGCGATCATAGCTGATAGTCTTTTTGCAGCCGAGTGCCGCCTCCTCGAGCGTCACCGAAAGCGAGATGGCCATGTCACGTCCGCGACGACGCTCACGACGGCTGCGGGCGCCACCACCGGCGCCACCGCCAAAGAACGACGAGAACAGGTCGTCCATGCCCATGCCACCAAAGATATCGTTGATGTCGACATAGCCCGAACCACCAGGGCCGTCCGCGGTGCCGTAGCGGTCGTAGTTTGCACGCTTCTGCTCATCGGAAAGAACGGAATATGCCTCGTTGAGCTCTTTGAACTTGGCCTCGGCCTCGGGGTCGTCCGAAACGTCCGGGTGTACGGTACGGGCCTTCTTTAGAAACGCGCGCTTAATCGTCCGCGCGTCGGCATCCTTTTCGACGCCAAGTACCTCGTAGTAATCCCTATTTTCCGACACGACCGAATCCTTCCGACTTTCATTATTGTCACAGTGCGTCCTATACCCAAGCTGGGGCGGCCGCAAACAGAGGGTTTGATGTTAGTACATTCCGTACGGCGAAAGCATGGCACGCTGCGAGCAGCTCGCAAACCAAACCGACACGAGTGCGAACATGAAGCCGTTGGCAAAACCGTTGGCAAACTGCATCGCGCCGCGTTTCCACCACAGCAGGCTGCGATGAAGCACGCCGTCCGAGAGCACCATGAACAGGCCCATGGCAAACGGAATAAAGCACATCATGGCAAAGGCCGAGAACACGCCCGAGATGGCCGACAGCACCAAAAACGGCGCCACAATGCCCATCAGGTAAAAGCCAGTACGAGCTTTGCCTTCCAAGCGCTCGGCCTCAACATGGGCGCGGCCGACCAGGTCGCCGCCCGCGGCACCGTTAGTGCCTGCGTGGCCCATGCCGCTAATGCGGACCTCGTCGCCATCGTGCGTGCCGGCAGGAAACTCAATCGTCTGCTCGGAGGTCACACGGGTTCGCCCGCTGCCACCGCAATCGGGGCAGGGGTCGGCCACGACCTTACCGGAACCGCCGCACTCGGGGCAGACCGACTGGAACGTGCCCGCACCAAACAGGAAGGACAGGTCGACGTCGATGTGGCCGCGGCCACCGCAGCTCGGACAGGTGTGGGCATGCTCTGAAGAAACGGAGCCCGATCCGCCACAATGCCCGCAGGTGTCAAAGCGGGTATATCGAACGGTCTTGTGGGCACCGCTCTTGGCCTCCTTGGCGTCGAGCTTGATATCGACGACCACGTTGGCGCCGTTCTCGGGATTGTAGGCAGCCTGCCCGCGACGCTGCTGGCCCCAGGCGCCACCAAAGGGAAAGCCGCCCTCAAAGGGATTGCCATAGCCCGTGCTGCCGGCGTAGCCGCCACCATAGGGCGAAGCCGTAGGAGCACCGGCAAAGGGATTGCCAGATCGCATGGCGTCGTAGCGCGCACGTTTTTGCTCATCCGAAAGCACGGCGTAGGCCTCGGAAACCTCTTTAAACTTTTCCTCGGCATCCGGTTCTTTGTTGACGTCCGGATGGAGCTTACGGGCCTTTTGCTGGAAGGCCTTTTGAATATCACGCGAGGTGGCGTCCTTGGAGACACCCAGAATCTCGTAGTAATCTTTTTCGTTCATCGTCGCCATGCGCGGCAACCTCCTGCTCACAGCAGCGTATATATTCCGGTAATTCTACCCGAGCGGCCTAAGCTAGATCCCAAAACAGCTCGAACAGAACATTTCCATCGAGCCAGCCCAGATGGGTCGGCGCCAGACGAGCTCGAACATGGCCCGCGACGACATCTGCCGTAGTGAAGGGTCCCTCATGACCCCAGAGCGTCTCGGGCACCCAAGTGGCAAGATCCAATTCGAGCGCACGATCGCAGGCAGCTGCCAGCTCGCCCGTTGGGATGACGCAAGCTGCACGAGCCAACAGGTCGGACGCAACACCGCGCGTCATGCGACAAGCGAGCATCAAGTCTTCGGCGACAGCCTCGCGCTGCGACAGATATTCGGCCTCGAACGCCGTCGCGTCATCGTCGCGTTGCACCAGACGCACACGGTACGCATCGCCTCGAGCAGACACGCCGGGGAACAAACCTGCAAGACGGTCGAAATCCTCGGCATCGAGCATACCCGCGGCAGAACGACCCAGGCCCAGGTAGCCCCGTCCGGTCCAGTAGGCAATGTTATGGGCGCACTCATGGCCGTCGAGCGCATAGCTTGCCACCTCATAGGGGTGATAACCGGCCGCACCCAGGAGCTCGCGTGCCACGTCCATGCATGCGGCCTGAAAATCCTCATCAGGCTCAAGCGACTCGTCGCGGCACGCCATGCGATAAAGGGGCGTCCCCTCCTCGAGCGTGAGCGGGTACACCGATACATGATGCGGCGCCGCCGCCAGCACGCCATCGAGCGTGCTCCGCCAGCTTGCGGCCGTCTGCCCGGGAAGGCCGCACATCAGGTCGCACGACACATCGAGGCCAGCGTCCTTCACCGTCGCGATAGCCGCAAGTGCCCGATTAGCATCGTGAATGCGGCCAATAGCAGCCAGCTCGGTATTGTCGAGGGTTTGCACGCCCAGAGAGATGCGCGTGACGCCCGCCTCGGCAAGCGCGGTGGCGAGCTCAGCAGTCAGCGACTCGGGATTGGCCTCGCAGGTAAACTCAACGGGCTTGCACCACATGGAGATACGACGGGCAAGTTCTACCAGGCGCTCCCCTGCCAGCGACGGCGTGCCGCCGCCTACGTAGACTGTGCGGATCTGCCTGAGTGCCCCAGCGTTGCCAAAGGCATCGAGCCGCGCATACAACTGCTCAAAATAGGCATTGAGCGCAGCGTCCAGGTCGCACGGGGCAAAGCTGCGCGAGTCAAAGTCGCAATAGCGGCATTTTTGAGCGCAAAACGGTACGTGCACATACAGTGCGGTAACGGCCACCCTTAGGCCTCCAGCGGATGGGCGGGCACCGACTCGCCAGCTGCAAGTGCGGCCTCGCAGGCCACCACATCGCGCTCGATATCATCGACCAACGCCATGAACTCCTCGTATGTGGAGCAGCGCACCACCTGGGCGCGCCAGGCGGCAGCATGGGGCATGCCCTTGAGATACCAGCTTGCGTACGTACGGGCACGCGACATGAGCGGCAACAGCTCGTGCGTAAGCGTCAGGTGCTCGCGCAGGGCATCCAGACGCTCGACCGAGGTGCGAGACGGCACCGGCGTGGCGTCGAACGCAAGGGCGCGAGCATCGCCGAACACCCAAGGATTGCCATAGATACCGCGCGCGATAAACACGGCACGGGCGTCGGAGCTGCGCAGACGCTCCGCCGCATCCTCAGCCGAGAACACATCGCCCGAACCGATCACGGGAATCTCAACGGCGTCGGCAACCTCATCGACGACCGACCAATCGGCCTGGCCCGTATAGAGCTGCGTGGCGCAGCGGCCATGCACCGCCACCGCGGCGGCACCGGCGCCTTCGAGCATCTGGGCAAACGTCGCGGCATTACGGTCCTCAGCATAAAAGCCCTTGCGAATCTTGACGGTCACGGGCACGTGCGCCGCGCCCACCGTCGCCTCGACGATCTTCTCCGCCAGGTCGGGCGTGCGCATGAGCGCCGAGCCCTCGCCCTTGGTAACGACCTTGCGGGCGGGACATGCCATATTGATATCGATGAGCGACAGGCGATCGCCAACGCGCTCCTCGACGGCGGCGACGGCACTCGCAAATTGATCGGGCTTGGAGCCAAAGAGCTGCACGCAAATCTGCTGCTCCTCGTCGGCCGGCAGCACCAGGCGCCACGTTTTGTTGCTGGCATAGGCAAGGCCTGCCACGCTCACCATCTCGCTGTAGGCAAGGTTGGCACCGCGGCGGCGGCACATGATGCGGTAGGCAGGGTCGGTCACACCCGCCATGGGAGCCATAAGGAACGGCTGCTCGGCATAGGCGCCCAGCAGCCGCTTGCTGTATTCAGAAAGCACCATAGACCTACTCGTCCACCTTGAGGATCGCCATAAAGGCCTCCTGCGGGACCTCGACCGATCCGATGGCCTTCATGCGCTTCTTGCCCTCTTTCTGCTTCTCGAGCAGCTTGCGCTTACGCGAGATATCGCCGCCGTAGCACTTGGCAAGTACGTCCTTGCGACGCGCCTTGACGGTGGAGCGGGCAATAATCTTGTTGCCGATAGCACCCTGGATGGGCACCTCGAACAGCTGACGCGGGATGATCTCCTTAAGCTTGTCGCACAGGCCACGGGCCAGGCCATAGGCCTTGTCCTTGTGGACGATAAACGACAGCGCGTCCACCTCATCGCCCGAAAGCAAGATATCGAGCTTAACGAGCTCGGAGGGACGGTACTCGTTGAACTCGTAGTCGAGCGAGGCATAACCCTTGGTACGGCTCTTGAGCTGGTCAAAGAAGTCCAAGATGAGCTCGGCGAGCGGCATATCGAAGCGCATCTCGACCGATTTGCTCGTGAGGTGGATCATGTCGGTCGTGACGCCGCGGTGCTCGATGGCGAGCTGCATGACGGCACCCGTGTACTCAGGCGGGCAGATGATCTTTGCCTTGAGGTAGGGTTCCTCGATACGCTCGATGCGCGTGGCCTCGGGAAGGTCCTGCGGACTGCGGACATCGATCATCTCGCCGTCGGTCTTGTAGACGTGATAGTCGACCGAGGGGCTCGTGGCAATGAGGTCCAGGTTGAATTCGCGCTCCAGGCGTTCCTTGACGACTTCCATGTGTAGCAGGCCCAAGAAGCCCACGCGGAAGCCAAAGCCGAGCGCCACCGAGGTCTCGGGCTCCCACACCAACGATGGGTCGTTAACGTGCAGCTTATCGAGCGCGTCACGCAGGTTCTCGTAGTCCTTGTTATCGATTGGGAACAGGCCCGTATAGACCATGGGCTTGGCCTCGCGGTAACCCGGAAGCGGCTCGGGGCAGGGGTTCGACGCCCAGGTAAGGGTGTCGCCCACGCGAACGGCCTCGGGGTCCTTCAGGCCCGTGACCACATAGCCGACCTCGCCAACCGTCAGCGCGTCAACCGGGGTCTCGGCAGGACGCTTGACACCCACGCCGTCGACCAAAAAGTCGCCCTCTGCCTGCATCATGCGCAGGGTATCGCCCTTTTTGATGGAGCCGTCAAAGACGCGCACCGTGGCGACGACGCCACGATACTCGTCGAAGTACGAATCCAGAATAAGTGCCTTGAGAGGGGCATTTGCATCGCCCTTGGGAGGCGAGATCAAAAAGACAATGGACTCCAGCAGATCATGGATGCCCTCGCCGGTCTTGCCCGAGACACACACGGCATCATCGGCAGGAATCGCCAGGTCATCCTCGATCTCGGTCTTAACCTCATCGGGATGGGCAGAGGGCAGGTCGATCTTGTTGATGGCCGGCACAATGTCCAGATTGGCGTTCATGGCGAGCGTCGCGTTGGAGACGGTCTGCGCCTCGACGCCCTGCGTGGCGTCGACAACGAGCACCGCGCCCTCACAGGCTGCCAGCGAGCGCGAGACCTCATAGGTAAAGTCAACGTGGCCCGGCGTATCGATCAGATTGAACTGATACGTCTCGCCATCGTCGGCGTCATAGGACACGCGAACGGCATTGGACTTGATCGTGATGCCGCGCTCGCGCTCGATATCCATGGTATCGAGCAGCTGCGACTCCATGTCGCGTTCGTCGACGGTATGGGTGAGCTCGAGGATGCGATCGCTGATCGTGGACTTGCCATGGTCGATGTGCGCAACGATTGAGAAGTTGCGGATGTGGGAAATGTCAATTGAAGTATTCATGCGGACTATCTTACCCGAGCGGTACAAAAAATGGAGCCTGTTCCATAAAACAGGCTCCATTTATGCGCGCAATCTGTGTGGTGTGAAATTTACAACTTAGGCGTTGATGCTGTTCACGAGCTTGGCAAGACCGGACTTGCGGTTGGAAGCCTGGTTCTTGTGGATAACATGCTTGGCGGCAGCCATATCGAGACGCTTGGTGACGGTCTTGAGGGCAGCCTGGGCCTTCTCGGCGTCGCCCTCGGCGACGGCAGACTGGACGTGCTTGGTCAGCGTCTTGAGCTCGGACTTGACAGCCTTGTTACGCATGCGAGCTGCCTCATTGGTGCGGATACGCTTCTTCTGAGACTTGATGTTTGCCACTTCTGGAGTTCCTTTCGAGTTCCTTGCAAAAAATGTATGACACCTCTGAGACACGGTGAGGTCATGCAAGCGCCTACTATAGCACGCTCCCCCTCAAAGGGATAGAACGAATTTGTCAAATAGGCAGGTATCATCACGATTTTCTCAAGATGTTCGTAATCCAGAGCAAAAGCGCGGTCTGAGAATCGGCCGAACCCTTCAGCGCGAGCTCCACATCGACCGCGCCCTCGAGCGCGGCAACGAGCTCTGCCATCGAAAAGCGACGTGCCCAGGTCAGGTGATTCTTGACCTGCCAGGACTGGAGCTTAAGTGTTGCGGCCAGCTCACGACCCTGTCCGCGCGCCTCGAGCGCCTTGGCAACGATAAGCTCGCGGATGCGGCCGCACAGCAATGTGTAAGTCCACACATAGCTCTTGGCGGGCAGTAGATTGAAGAGCTCGAGCGAGCGTCGCATGTCACGGGCCGAGACCGCATTGAGAAAGTCCCAGGGTTGAACCTCGGCCGTACGGACAATCCAGCGCTCAACGTCGGCAAGCTCAATCTGGGGCGCCTCGACCATCTGGGCAAGCTTAGCCAAGTCGTTATCGAGCATGCGCGTGTTTTCGCCCGAACGCGAGACGAGCTCCTCGGCGGCCGCCGTCGAAATCGACTTACCGCGCTGCGTCGCCATCTGCTGAACACGGCGCGGCAGTTCCCAGCGCTTGGTACCCGAGCAATCGACGATAGCCTTCTTGTCGATCTTGGCGATTGCCTTATACAGGCGCGTATTCTTGGCAAGTGAGTCGGCGATGATGAGGCAGACCGTAGTGGGGCTGGGACTCGCCAGATACCCAACGAGCGGCTCCGAGACCGCCTTGGCGAGCTTTGAGCAGCCATCGAGGATTACCAGACGAAACTCGCTGCCCATCGGAAAGGTGTTAAGCGATCCGATAATGGACTCGATATCGGGGTCCTTGGTCATGTCTCGCTCGTCGAGGTTGAACTCGACCATACCCGACTTTTCCAGACGCGCTTTCATACGCGAGACGGCGTGATCGCGCTTAACTCCGTCGGTACCGACGATCAGATATGCCGGCAGCAAACCGGTTTCGGACATTGCGCTCCCCTCCCGCAGGCCTTCGCATTCGTTCCGTGCCATTCTAGCCCAGGGGCCCACCACACGCCAACGACGTCGTCACGGTCGCTGGCATCGCATCACAAAGCCATTCGCAGTCGGTGCGACGGTAATGTCGCCGTGTTCGATGGTACACGCGAACACACCACCCGCTTCCTTAACGGCATCGATGCAGGCATCGGACGGATGGCCGTATCGATTCCCCTCACCGGCGCTTGCGAGGGAAAGCTCGGGCTTCAGGACGTCCAGCAACTCACCATCGACTGAAACCTTGGAGCCGTGATGCCCAAGTTTAAGTACATCGATATCCCCCACCTCCTGCACGAATTCCCGTTCTTGGTCGAGCTCGGCATCACCGGTGAGAAGTATTCGCAGGCCCTTACCTTCCTGAACATAAGAGAGCAGCAGGACAAGCGAGTCCTCATTTCCCTCGCCATCCACGGACTCGAATGGCCACATCACGCGGGCGCAAAATGAGCCGATGTCGACCGTATCCCCACGGCGCACCTGCCGATACTCCACGCCGGGTCGGTTCAATACCTCGGCAGGAGCATCCTCCAGCGCATCCGCCGCCACGGCAATCGTTCCGACCGAAAACTGTTCGAGCACGGCAGGCAAACCACCCCAGTGGTCCTCATCCCAATGCGTCACAAAGACGGCATCGATATGGTGCACGTTATTGCGAACCAACGCCGCCACCACGCGCTCGTCGAGCCCGCAGTCGACGAGAGCTACTGCGCCGCCTTGGCGGATAAGAATCGCATCGGCCTGGCCCACATCGAGCAGCGTCACCGAAGGCGGAGCGAATCGATCCCAATAGACGTACGGAATCGCAGCCAAGAGCATCAGGCATGCAAGCCCCGCCGCCATAGGACGTGCACGGGGACGCGGCCACCAGACCAGCAGAACCGCCAGAAAACACGGCAATAGGTAAATCCACATGCTATCGGGCGGCACGCTCACGTATGCACCCGGCACGGCGGCAAACAGCTGCTCGAAGAACAGCGCGCAACGGGCGGCAATCATGGGCACAACGAGCGCCCAAGTCCGCAACGGTCCCACGAGCGAAAAGGGAGCCAGCACGATCGACACAGCGAGCAGTACGCTCACCACCGGACCGATGACCGCATTTGCCAACGGAGCAATGAGCGAGAACGTACCGAATGCAGGAATGGTAATGGGAAGGGTCGCCAACTGCGAGCACAGCGTGACGGAAAGCATGCCGGCAACGCCCGATGGCACACCCAGCTCACCCAAAGCGTAGGTCGCATAGGGGCAAAAGCACAGAATGGCTAAGACGCTGGCACATGAAAGCTGAAAGCCCATCTCGAACAGCACCGTCGGCCTCAGTAGCACAAAGATGGACATGGTTACGAAGAGTGCCGATGCGCCGTGCCGACGACGACCCGCTCCGTTTACGACAAGCGTCGCGAACACCATGCAGCACGCGCGCACGGCCGAGGGAGACGCGCCCGTAAAGGCAGCGTAGCCCACAAGCGTTATCGCCAATATCACCCGCTGAAAACCACGTGAGCACCGAGTCTTTTGCAATACGCCCTCGATCACAAACCCCACGATAGCCAGATGGCTGCCCGAGACGGCGATAAGATGCGCCGTTCCCGTCACCGAAAACCAGTCGCCCGCCGGCTGGGCGCGCAGCTCGGCCGAACGACCACAGACGACACCGGCTATGAGCGCACGTGCCGGGTCGGTCGCAGGCGCGATGGACGCAAGCAGCCAATTTCGCAGCCGAAGCAGCGGCCCCGGAGAGCCCTCATCGACCGACACAATCCGAACGGCTTTAACCTTGCGCACCTCGCCTCGGAGCACGCGCAATCGTCCATACGCATCGTTCTCAAAACGTGAAACGCGACCGATAACACGCACGTGCGCCCCGACCTTGAGCTCGCGGTCGCACGATAGGCGAACCGTTGCCAAGTTCTTACCGTCCGCGCGTACCTCGCAGGTATAGGAATACACGTCGTCGTTTATGGATGGATCACCCTGCACGACAAACTCGAGGCTGCTTGCCGCTCGACCGTCGAGCGCCTTCGAGGCGTTGAGCGCGCCCGCAGCCCACCACGCCGAGACGACCGCTCCCGCCACGAGACCGACGGACGCGGCATACAGCCACCGCTTCCAAGGGGCAAGCCGCGCACAAGATTGAGCCAGCACAACGAATACCGTCGCCGCAACGGGAATGGCCCATAGCAGCCCGACCGCCGGCGCCTGCTCCCTCAGCAGCGCATCAGCGGCCACGTTGAGCACCAAGGCGCAGCTCATGCACATGCCGGCACACAGGGCCATCGTCCACGGCATCAGGGGCCGCGGAGGCATCACATGTTCGCGCTCGGTCGCACTCATACGCAGATGCAATCTTTGATTTTGGCAAGCTTCTTCTCGCCGATTCCCGACACACGCATCAGATCGTCAACCGAGGCAAAAGCACCGTTCTTTGTACGCTCATCGATAATCGACTGTGCCACGGAGGGACCGATGCCCGAGAGCGTCTGCAGCTCTGCCGCGCTTGCCGTATTGATGTTGACTAGGCCCGTTGCGCCACTCACGCCCAATGATGCGGAAGCCCCACCATCAACACCGGCTTCCGCAATGGACGCCTGCTGCTCCCCCACCGTTGGAACGTGAATCTTCTGCCCATCGACGACCTTGGATGCCCGATTGAGCCCCGTAACGTCTGCCTCGGGCGCCAGCCCGCCGGCGGCATCAATCGCCTGAGCCACCCGCGCCCCGTCTTTGAGGCGATATACACCGGGTGACACCACGGCGCCATCAACATCGACATAGACCTCTGCCGCGGCAGACGCCTTAGGCGAAGAGCCTTCGGATGTCTTTCCGCTCGAAGCATCGCCGGATCCCGGCTCCACTAACGTGCCCGAACCATCAGTGCGCTCAAACGACACACCGCCGGCACCGCCGCCAAGGTTCGCCATCGCCAGCCCACTCGCCATCGCAATGACGACCAGTATCGCCATCACCACTGCCTTATGACCGAGCAGTTTGCCCGCCCAGCGGTCCATCTTTTTGACTCGTTCGTGTTGTTCGCGCTGCGCCATAGCAAAACCTCCCAACACCATCGTGTCAGGAAAGGAGCTCCACAACAGCCACGCCCCAAAACCGGTTTTTGCGGTCAAACCAAAAACCGACCAAAACCTTGCACAAATCTGTCCATTTATTCAGGCACACGTCAGCAAATGAACGCTTAGCCGCAAAATGCCCAGATAGCAAAAGACCGACGATGCAGGCGCATCGTCGGTCTATGCACAAATTTACTCGTAATCTTGGTAAATCTCACGCGGAGCAAGCTCCGAATGTTTGCGTTTTAAGGTCTTAGGGGCCTTATATGTGTTGCTCTCGAAGTCGATGTACTCGGTCTGCTTGAGCAGGCGCTCAATCATCTCCTCGTGATCAAACAGTTCCCAGGCCTCATGCACGGCATCGAGTTTAGCGTGCGTCTCGGGTCGGCGCGGCATAAACAGCGTGCAGCAGTCGGGAGCGGCCTCAGTCGAGATATCGAACGTACCGATCTCCTCAGCACGCGCGATGATCTCCTGCTTGTCCGAACCGATGAGAGGACGGAACACGGGGATCTTCACGGCCTCGTTGACGGCCATGATGTTCTCAAGCGTTTGGGAGGCAACCTGCCCAAGCGATTCGCCCGTAACGATGGCCTTGGCGCCCTCGATGTGCGCAATGCGCTCGGCAACCGAATACATAATGCGACGATACATGATCACACGCAGGTTGCTGGGGCAGGTGACCGAAATCTCACGCTGGCAGTCGCCAAACGGCACCACGTACAGGCGGCCGATCTGGACACCCGGCTCAAGCGCACGGATGATGTCCTGCACCAAATACTCGCTCGTATCAGGCGTCTGCGGACGACCGGAGAAATGCACCGGCACGCACACCGCGCCGCGACGCGCGAGCATCCAGGTCGCCACCGGAGAATCGATACCC
Source organism: Collinsella sp. AM29-10AC (assembly GCF_003469085.1). Lineage (NCBI taxonomy): Bacteria > Bacillati > Actinomycetota > Coriobacteriia > Coriobacteriales > Coriobacteriaceae > Collinsella > Collinsella sp. AM29-10AC. Next base: position 32,411 of record NZ_QSKB01000008.1, on the reverse strand, counting down.
GACGACAGCAGCGTCACGACCTTGCCGGCAGAACCCACCGGCAGACCGCCCACGCCGCGCTCGGAGCGCGCGTACACGTAAACGCTACCCTGGACCACCAGTACGTGCACCATCGCATCGGGGTCGTGCATTTGAACCTTTTTATCGGGGAAGGCCTCACACAGTACCTCGCCCACCTGACGATTGATATCAATCGAGGTGAGCTCATAGTCGGTATTGGAGCGCTTGGCGTGCACCTTAAACGAATCGAAGGAACCAAACTCGCGCAGCGCCTTCACGGCGGCGGCGCAGTACTCCTGCGGGTCGCGGTTGGTGTGATACGCCAAAGACACACGGGCAACGCCGGGAACGGTGCGAATGACACGCGCCGCCTCGTCGGCCTGATGCTCGTTAAAGGTCACGAGGATATAACCGGAAATTCGAGACACGGCGTTCACGGAAAAGGCGGCCAAGGCCGCCTTGATGTTATCCATGAGGATATGCTCAAAATGTGCGCGGTTCTTGCCCTTCAGTCCAACCTCGTGATAGTGGACCAGGCAGACGCGAGCCGCCATTTAGGCTTCAGCAACCTTGTGGCCAAGCGCCTTCTCGTAACGAGCCTCGTCGTAAGAGATGTCACCGTCGACAATCTCGTCCATAGCCATCGAGATGGTATCGGCACCGGAAAGCCCAATGGTGATGTCATCGACATCCTGGACGGCAAGCACGCGGTTGTGCTGGCCACGCAGCATGCTATTGATGTCGCAGGCGCGCTTGGAGGCAAGCGAAGCGAGCAGGAAGCGGTTGTGATCGGTCTTCTCCAGAAGATCGTCAATGCAAGGCTTTACAACGGACACGGACCTCAGATCCTTTCATGCATATCGAGAACGCGAACGAGCTCATCGGTCGCGCGGTCGAGATCGTCATTCACCACGACGTCGTCGTAGCGGTCGGCAAGGGCAAGCTCATCGGCGGCGTTTGCCATACGCAGCTCAATCGTCTCGGGCGTCTCGGTACCGCGACCGACTAGACGCTCGCGGAGCACCTCAAGCGAAGGCGGCTTGATAAAGATCAGCACGGCCTCGGGGAAACGCTCCTTCACCTGCAGGGCGCCCTGGACATCGATCTCCAAAATCAGAGACGAGCCCGAGGCGAGCTTGGATGTGACCTCGCTCACCAACGTGCCGTAGCAGTTACCGTGGACCTCGGCCCACTCAACAAACTCACCGTTTGCCACGCGGCGGTCGAACTCCTCGCGCGTCAGAAAAAAGTAGTTGACGCCGTCGACCTCACCTTTGCGTGGTGCTCGCGTGGTAGCCGAAACCGTCAGACCCAGGTTCGAGCGGCGCTCGCGCACACGAGCGACGAGCGTACCCTTGCCTGCGCCTGACGGTCCAGAAATCACAAAGAGCTTGGAATCCTGAGCGCTCACTTATTTGGTCAGCTGCTCGAGGAGCTGCTCGCGCTGACGGACGCCGAGGCCCTGGACGCGACGAGTAGCGGAGATACCGAGCTCCTCCATGATCTTGGCGGCCTTGGCCTTGCCATAACCGGGGAGAGACTCGATGAGGGTGGAAACCTTCATGCGGGAAGCGATGGGGTCATCGGAGTTGAGCACGGACTCGAGGGACTTCTCGCCCTTCTTGATCTGCTCGCGAAGCTCAGCGCGGGCGTGACGTGCGGCAGCAGCCTTCTCAAGAGCCTGCTTGCGCTGCTCGTCGGTAAGCTGAGGGAGTGCCATTCGTACCTCCAAATAGTTGGGTTATATCTGATTCAATAATTGGCATTTTAGCACGTAGAACGTACAAAATGCCTAATCGCGGCTCCATAGGTTAGACGATACCCGCAAAAAGTGCAATATACTGCGCCCAAAGTTAAGCCCCTGACCTGCGATTCCACACAAAGGATGGGAAAGTTTACGCAGGCACAGGGGCTATTTTGTGCTAATGAGACCCAAAAGTGGTGACTTAGGGGAATCTTTTACGCGACGTTTTCTACCAGCTCGGCGACGATGGCGTCAAAGGCGGCAACCGGATCGTCGGCACCGGTGATGGGACGGCCCACCACAATGTGGCTTGCGCCACGCTCGATAGCCTGGGAAGGCGTCGCCACGCGGGACTGGTCACCAAGGGCGGCACCCACCGGACGCACACCCGGAGTCACGATCAGGGCATCAGGACCCAGCAGCTCACGCATGTCATGAGCCTCCATCGGTGAGCACACGATGCCATCGATGCCGTTGGCCTGGGCAAGCTTTGCCAAGCGGGCGGCCTCCTCGGCCACGGGCGACTCGACGCCGATCTCGGCCAGCGCATCCTGGTTCATACTCGTGAGCACGGTAATGGCGACGAGCTTGGCGCGGTCCTCGCGCGCCTCCTCGGCACCCTCACGGCACGCGGCGAGCATGGCGCCCGAACCCAAACCGTGGACCGAGAGCAGGTCGGCACCGGCAAGCGAGGCCGAACGGGCGGCACCGCGCACCTGATGCGGAATGTCATGGAACTTGAGGTCGAGGAAGACCTTAAAGCCCAGGTCCTTGAACGTCTTGACGATCTCGGGGCCCTCAGCGTAATAGAGCGTCATGCCGACCTTGAGCCAAGCGGCATGACCAGAAAGCTCGTGGGCGAGCTCGAGCGCACGCTCACGGTCGCAGTCGAGGGCGACGATAACGCGGTCGCGGGCATCGGTCTCTAGCATTCGAAAGCACCTACCAGCTCGTTGATGTCCTTCACGCCCTGGGACTCCGCCCAGGCCTCGAGCTCGTGCGCGATCTTGAGCGAGGCGCACGGATCGACGAAGTTGGCCATGCCGACCGACACGCAGGTAGCGCCAGCCAGGATAAACTCGGCCGCATCCTCGCCCGTCATGACGCCGCCGACACCGTTGATGGGGATATCGACGGCCTGAGCGACCTCCCAGACCATGCGAACGGCGATGTGGTGGCACAGTGGACCCGAAAGGCCGCCCTTGGGTTTGGCAACGCGGGACTTGCGGGTGTGCACGTCAATGGCCATGCCCTGGATGGAATTGATGACCGAAAGGCCGTCGGCGCCTGCGGCCTCGAGGGCTTTGGCGATCTCGGCGACGTTGACCGGAGCCATCTTGACGAACAGCGGCTTATCGGTCACCTTACGGCAAGCAGCCATAACGGCAGAGGCGCCCTCGGGCGAGGAGCCCATGGCGGCACCGCCGGCGGCGATATTGGGGCAGCTCACGTTGATCTCATAGCCGGCAGCCCAGGGGCACAGCTCGACATACATCTCGAGCGCGCGGACAAACTCGTCAACGGAATGGCCGGCGACCTGACAGATGACCTGGCAGCCGTCCTTGGACAGCTGTTCGAGCCACGGACCGGACTCACGGGCAAAGGCGGCCACGCCAGGGTTCTGAAGGCCCACGGAGTTGATCATGCCGCCCGGGATCTCGGCCATGCGGGGCGCGGGGTTGCCGGGCCAGGGCTCGGCAGCGCAGCCCTTGGTGGTGATGGCACCCAGCTGGGAGACATCAAAGAAGTTCTGGAACTGCCAACCGTAGCCAAAGGTACCGGCTGCGGTGTTGATGGGGTTCTGCATCTTGACGCCGCCGAAATCGACGGCCATATTCACGGTACCCACTAGAAGACCACCACCTTGGAAGCATCGAACACGGGGCCGCACATGCAGGCGCCCTTCATACCGTCGACCGTCTCGACGTTGCAGGTGTTGCAGGCGCCAAAGCCGCAGCTCATCATGCGCTCGAGCGACACCTCGCAGTACACACCGGCCTCAGCGGCAGCGGCGGCGACCTTCTTCATCATGACGGCAGGGCCGCAGCTGGCCACGTAGTCGTAGCCGCCCTCGCCGAGCAGCTCGGCTGCCGGTTCGGTGCAAAAACCGTGCGTGCCCAGCGTGCCATCGTCGGTGCATACGTTAACCGTGGCGCCCAGCGCGCGGAACTCATCGACACCCACGGCCTTGGAAGCGGTGCCAAAGCCCAGGCACACGTCGACATCCACGCCCTGCTCGGCAAGCATGCCAGCGAGGCAGAGCACGGGCGGAACGCCGATGCCGCCTGCCACGAGCAGCGCCTTCCTGGTGCCCTCGGGAACAAGCCAGCCGCGGCCGCCAGGGCCCAGCAGATTAGAGGTGGAACCGGGGGCCATCTGCGACAGACGGCGGGTGTCGTCGCCCACGACGGCGTACCACAGCTCGACGGTGCCGGCCTGGGCGTCGGCGCGATAGAAGCTCAGAGGCACGCGAAGCAGCGAAGAGGCATCGCCGGGCACGGCGATGTTCACAAACTGACCGGGCTTGAGCGCACTTGCAAGCTTGGGGGCCGAGATTACGAGCGAGAAGATGCCCTCGGCGATCTCCTGGTTCGAGACGACCTCGAAGTCGTGCATGCGTGCAGTGGAAGGTGTGGGCATAGACGCTCCAATCCCCCATGCGGTTGCATGGTTCAGGCGAACAGAAAGCGCGGCACCGCAAGGGCGCCGCGCACAAAAGCGATAAGGCTATGCTAGCAGATGCAGCCGTCGGCGAGCGTCTGCTTGCCGCCGACAAACACATCGGTGGCACGACCGGTGAGCGTGCGGCCGGCAAAACCGGAGTTCTCGGCGCGCGACTCGTAACCGTCCTCGCCGACCGTCCAGGTGGCGGACGCGTCGAACACGGTCAGGTCGGCAACGGAGCCCGCCTTGACCTGAACCTGGTCGAGGCCCAGGATCTCACGAGGCTTGATGGCCATGAGCTCGACCATGCGGCCCATGCTCATCTTGCCCGTGTTGACCAGCTCGGTGAGCACGAGCGACAGCGAGGTCTCGAGGCCGATCATGCCGAAGGGCGCAAGCTCGAACTCGCGCGCCTTCTCCCACGGAGTGTGGGGAGCGTGATCGGTGACGATAGCGTCGACGGTGCCGTCGATGACGCCCTGGCGGATGGCCTCGGCGTCCGCCTCGGTACGCAGCGGCGGGTTGACCTTGAGCGAGGTGTTGTAGGTCTCGTCCAGGTCGTTCTCGGTCAGGAACATGTGATGCGGCGTGGCCTCGCAGGTAACCTGAACGCCAGCGGCCTTGCCGGCACGCACGAGCTCCAGGCCATGGGCGGTGGAGATGTGCTGGATGTGCAGCTTGGCGCCGGTCAGCTTGGCAATCTCGATGTCGCGGGCGATCTGGAGCTCCTCGCCGACAGCCGGCCAGCCCTCGAGAGCCAGACGGGTCGAGACCTTGCCCTCATTGATCTGGCCGTGACCGACCAGGTCCTCGTCCTGGCAGTGGCTCATAAAGACCTTGCCGAACATCTTGCCGTAGTCCATGCAGCGACGGAGCATGCCCGCGCCCTGCACGCCGCGACCGTCGTCGGTGAAGGCGACGGCGCCGTGGGCGACCATATCGCCCATCTCGGACATAGCCTCGCCCTTAAGACCGCGGGTCATGGCGCCCGACGGATAGACGCGGCAGTGACCGACCTCGGCAGCACGGGACTTGACGAACTCCACGACGGTGCCGTTATCGGTGACGGGATCGGTGTTGGGCATGGAGCACACGCCGGTAAAGCCGCCCTTGGCAGCTGCGCGGGTGCCGCTCTCGATGTCCTCTTTGACCTCGTAGCCGGGCTCGCGAAGGTGAACGTGCATATCAACCAGGCCGGGGACGAGGTACTTGCCGGAAAGGTCGCGGACCTCGGCTCCCTCGACGGCGAGATTCTCGCCGACCTCGGCGATCTTGTCGCCGTCAATCAGGACGTCAACGACACCGTCAAGCTCGACGGACGGGTCGACGACGTGGGCATTCTTAAGAAGCAAGGCCATTATCGGCACCTCCAAGCAGCAGATACAGGATAGCCATACGCACGCAGATACCGGCGTAGACCTGCTCCAGGATGACGGAGCGTTGCGGGTGGTCGGCCATATAGGAGTCGAACTCGACGCCGCGGTTGATGGGGCCCGGGTGACAGATGATCGCGTCGGGCTTCATGAGCTTCTCGCGGTCCTTGGTCAGGCCGAAGAGCTTGTGGTACTCACGAATGGTCGGGAACGGAGCGCCCTCGAGGCGCTCCTGCTGCACGCGCAGCATGTAGACGACGTCCAGCTCGGGGAGTACCGAATCGAGGTCGCTCGTCACGTGGTCGCAGCCCAGGACCTCGGGCGCCGGCGGCAGCAGCGTGCCGGGGGCGACGGCGTAGGTCTCGCAGCCCATGATCTTCAACGCGGGGATCAGCGAGCCGCAGACGCGGGAGTGCGCGATATCGCCGACGACGGCGACCTTAAGACCGTGGAAGTCGCCCTTGTGCTCCCAGATGGTGTACAGGTCGAGCAGGGCCTGCGTGGGATGGTTGTGCTTGCCGTCGCCGGCGCAGATGACGCTCGCGGGCGAGTTCTGCGTGACGATGTAGGGAGCACCGGCGTGCTTATCGCGAACGACGATGCAATCAATCTTGTAGGCGTTGAGGGTCTCGACGGTGTCGACGAGGCTCTCGCCCTTGACCGTGGAGGTCGAGGAGCCGCCAAAGTTGAGGCTGTCGGCCGAAAGACGCTTCTCGGCGAGCTCGAAGGAGCTGCGGGTGCGCGTCGAAGGCTCGTTGAACATGTTGACGATGGTCTTGCCCTTGAGCGTGGGGACCTTCTTGATCGCACGCTCATTGACCTCGGAGAACGCCTTGGCGGTCTCGAGGATGAGCTTGATGTCCTCTTCGGAGTACTCGGTAATGTCGATCAGGTGCTTATGGTTGAACGCCACGGTACTACTCACCTCCCAGCGGCGCGGAGCCCACGTGGGAACCCGGCGCGACGTCGTTAATCTCGACGGCGGTGTGGCCGTCGACTTCCTTCATATATAGGTGCACGTTCTCCTCATGCGACGAGGGAACGTTCTTGCCGACAAAGTCCGGCGAGATGGGGAGCTCACGGTGACCGCGGTCAACGAGAACTGCCAGCTCGATGCGGCTCGGACGGCCCAGGTCCATGACGGCATCCAGAGCGGCGCGGATAGTACGGCCCGTATACAGGATGTCGTCCACCAGCACGACGCGCTTGCCGTCGACGCTGAAGGGAATGTTGGTAGCGTGGATCGCGGGAGCGAAATTGGTCGCATAGTCATCGCGGTAGAAGCTGATGTCCAGGCTGCCGAGCGGAACGTCGACGCCCTCGATCTCCTTGATCTCCTCGGCGAGCTTCTTTGCCAGAAGGTCGCCGCGCGTGACGATGCCGACCAGAGCGAGGTCTTCACAGCCCTCGTTGCGCTCGAGAATCTCGTGCGCGATGCGGGTCATCGCTCGATTGACGGCGGTCTCGTCCATGATGACCGCCTTGGGGGAAGTCGTGCCCATCGATCTCCTTCCTCACATGTCTTGACTGCTGACACAGTCAAAAAAAATAGATGCCCGACCGCTTAAAGCGGACCAGACACCCACAGGAAGGGCTGCTCTTTGGCAGCTATGTAATTCCATGTGGGTATCTCGTACCCCTTTAATGGTCAAGGGATAGTGTAGCCAACCTCGAGCTTAATTGCGAGCATAAATACAGGGCAATCCGTAAACGGGCGCAGGTGCTCCATAAACCTATATATATTTGTGGGACGAGCTTGAAAACGCACGCACGAGCTGGCATAATCCCCTCTGCTGCACGCAAATCGGATCTACGTCCAGGGCCGTGGCGTGAGCACTATCGCCAAAAGAGGAATATCTCTGTGTAGATTACGCACAGGGAGCTGCTTCTGTGCTATAGTTCAGGCTTGTTTGTTAACGCGACATGTTCGTTTGTCGCCCAAGGAGGGTCAGTTATGTCCAAAGTTTGCGAAGTTTGCGGTAAGCACCCCGTTGCCGGTCGCTCCATCAGCCACTCTCACCGCGTCACCAACCGTAAGTTCCGCCCCAACATCCAGCGCGTTTACGTCGTCGTCGATGGTCACCGTCGCAAGATGAACGTTTGCTCCACCTGCCTCAAGTCCGGCAAGGTTGCGCGCTCCTAAATAAGGTCTTACCAACAAGTACCTCGGACTCTCCGGGTCAAAGACCTCGCGTTCACATAGAACTTACCAAAGGCGTCCTCCCATGTGGAGGACGCCTTTTTTTCAATCATTGGGAACAGACTTACATGAGTGTTTTCGAGCATAGGGGCCGCATCACAAATATCAAAAGGATCGTAGCCCAGCTGATATGCTTTGCAACTTGACCAGCAGTACGACTCGAGCGAGTCAAGCGCACCTTTCACAGGATTGAGATGGATGTAATCGAGCAGCTGCACCGCCTGCGTGTCCGACTCAACCGCGACCCGCGAATATCGATTATCAAACAGTTGCCCCGTTCTCCCCGTTTTCCCATTGAAATACTCATGCAAGTCTGTCCCCAATGAGCAGGGTGATGCAGTAGGCTGATAGTATTTAGTTAAAACGCTTCATTAGGTTGAAGCGTTTTAGTATGCCTTTTACGGGAATCTTACCGTTCGCCGAATAATTTCTTGCTATCATGCAAGGCGTAGGGTAAATCTCCGATCGCAAGGAGACACAAATGGTGAAAAAGTCACCGGAAAACACTACTCCCGCAATTGTGGACAACGTAGAGGCGCTTGAGGCTAAGCTCGCTCAGATGCGAGAGGCCCAGGCGCTTTTTGCTACGTACACGCAGGAGCAGGTCGACAAGATCTTCTACGAGGCCGCCATGGCCGCCAACAAGGCTCGTATCCCGTTGGCGAAGATGGCCATCGAGGAGACCGGCCGCGGCGTTCTTGAGGACAAGGTCATCAAGAACCACTACGCCGCAGAGTACATCTACAACGCTTACAAGAACACCAAGACCTGTGGTGTCCTGGAGCGCGACGAGGCCTACGGCATCACCAAGATCGCCGAGCCCATCGGCATCGTGGGCGCCGTCATCCCGACGACCAACCCCACCTCCACCGCGATCTTCAAGACGCTGATCAGCCTGAAGACCCGCAACGGCATCATCATCTCGCCGCACCCGGCAGCCGCCAAGTGCACCATCGCCGCCGCCAAGCTCGTGCTTGACGCCGCCGTCAAGGCCGGCGCCCCCGAGGGCATCATCGGCTGGGTCGATGTCCCCTCCATCGAGCTGACCAACATGGTCATGCGTGACGTCGACATCATCCTCGCCACCGGTGGCCCGGGCATGGTCAAGGCCGCCTACTCCTCGGGCAAGCCCGCCCTGGGCGTTGGCGCCGGTAACACCCCGGTCATCATCGACGACACCGCCGACGTGCTGCTCGCCGTCAACTCCATCATCCACTCCAAGACCTTCGACAACGGCATGATCTGCGCTTCCGAGCAGTCTGTGACCGTCATCGACACCATCTATGACCAGGTTAAGGCCGAGTTCCAGAAGCGCGGCTGCTACTTCGTCAAGCAGGGTGCCGAGATGGAGGCCCTGCGTGCCGCCATGTTCAAGAACGGCGCCCTCGATCACCGCATTCCCGGCATGGCTGCCGCCAAGATCGCCGAGCTCGCCGGCATCGAGGTTCCCGCCAAGACCAAGATCCTGATCGCCGAGGTCACCTCCACCGACCCCGCCAAGGAAGAGTTCTCCCACGAGAAGCTCTCCCCGGTCCTGGCCATGTATCACGCCAAGGACTTCCAGGAGGCCGTCGACAAGGCCGAGCACCTGGTGCTCGCCGGTGGCCCGGGCCACACCGCCTCTCTGTACGTGCACCCCGCCCAGGCCGAGAAGATCAGTCTGTTCGAGCACGTCATGAAGGCCTGCCGTATCGTCATCAACACCCCGTCCTCGCACGGCGGCATCGGTGACCTGTACAACTTTGGCATGAAGCCGTCTCTGACCCTGGGCTGCGGCTCCTGGGGCGGCAACTCCGTCTCCGAGAACGTTGGGGTGAAGCACTTGATCAACGTTAAGACTGTGGCCGAGCGCCGTGAGAACATGCTGTGGTTCCGCGCTCCCGAGAAGGTCTACTTCAAGAAGGGTTCCACGCCCGTCGCCCTCGACGAGCTCGGTACCGTTATGGGCAAGAAGCGCGCCTTCATCGTCACCGACCAGTTCCTCTTCAAGAATGGCAACACCCGCGCCATCGAGGCCAAGCTCGACGAGATGGGCATCGCCCACGACTGCTTCTACGACGTCGAGCCCGATCCGTCGCTGCAGTGCGCACGTCGCGGCGCCAAGCAGATGGCTCTCTTTGAGCCTGACGTGATCATCGCCGTCGGCGGTGGCTCCGCTATGGACGCCGGCAAGATCATGTGGATGATGTACGAGCACCCCGAGTGCAAGTTTGAGGACATGGCCATGGACTTCATGGACATCCGCAAGCGTATCTTCACTTTCCCCGAGATGGGCAAGAAGGCCTACTTCGTCGCCGTCCCGACCTCTTCGGGTACCGGCTCCGAGTGCACGCCGTTCGCCATCATCACCGACAAGGAGACCGGCATCAAGTGGCCGCTCGCCGACTACGCGCTGCTCCCCAACATGGCTATCGTCGACGCCGACAACTGCATGACCGCCCCGCGCGGCCTGACCGCTGCCTCCGGCATCGACGTCATGACCCACGCCATCGAGTCCTACGTCTCCATCATGGCTTCCGACTACACCAAGGGCCTCTCCGAGCGCGCTGCTAAGCTCGTCTTCGAGAACCTGCCCTCCAGCTTCACGAACGGCGCCAAGGACCCGCATGCCCGCGAGGAGATGCACAACGCCTCTTGCATGGCCGGTATGGCCTTCGCCAACGCCTTCCTGGGCCTCAACCACTCCATGGCTCACAAGCTCGGCGCCTTCCATCACCTGCCCCACGGCCTCGCCAACGCCGTCATCCTGACCCGCGTTATGCGCTACAACGCCGCCGAGGCTCCCGTCAAGATGGGTACCTTCTCCCAGTATCCTTACCCCAACGCGCTGCACAACTACGCCGAGATGGCCAAGTACTGCGGCATCGAGGGCAAGGACGACAAGGAGGTCTTCGAGAACTTCATCACGAAGCTCGAGGAGCTCAAGGACTTCATCGGCGTCAAGAAGACCATCGCCGACTACGGTGTTGACGAGCAGTACTTCCTCGACACCCTCGACGAGATGACAGAGCAGGCATTCAACGACCAGTGCACCGGCGCCAACCCGCGCTACCCGCTCATGAGCGAGATCAAGGAGCTCTACCTGGACGCCTACTACGGCCGCGAGCCTCAGGACTACGCCGTCTGCTAGTTTTAGCACGGTTTTTAACGGCGGGGGTGCACGGGTGTTTCACACACCCCCGCCGTCGCTTCTATCGCATCGTTGAAAGGATGCAACCATGCTGCTACCCGATTCCAAGACCGAGCTCGTCCGCCGTGGCAACAAGGTCGTTTACGACCTGGGCGACAAGATCGTCAAGGTCTTTAACGAGACCAAGCCTGTCTCCGACGTGTTCAACGAGGCTTTGAATCTTGCCCGCATCAATGAGTGCGGCATCCGCAGCCCCAAGGCTCTCGAGGTTTCCCAGCTCGAGAACGCCAACGGCTGGGCGCTCGTGACCGAGAAGGTTCCGGGCACCACCCTTGCCGAGAAGATGACTGCCGAGCCCCAGCGCTTTGGTGAGTATCTCGAGATGTTCGTCGACCTCCAGATCGAGATCCACGGCTACACCTCCCCGCTGCTCAACCGTCAGCGCGACAAGTTCGCCCGCATGATCGACAGCCTTGATCAGCTCAATGCCACCACGCGCTACAACCTTCAGGAGCGTCTGGACGGCATGACCAAGGAGTTCAAGGTCTGCCACGGCGACTTCAACCCCTCCAACGTCATCGTCGGCGACGACGGCCAGCTCTATGTGTGCGACTGGGCACACGCCACCCAGGGCTCCCCTGCTGCCGACGTTGCCACCACCTACCTGCTCTTCGCCCTCAACAGCAAGGATCAGGCTGAGGCCTACCTGGAGCTCTACTGCGACCGCGCTGACATGCCCATGCAGGTCGTGCGTCAGTGGACGAGCATCGTCGCCGCTTCCGAGCTCGCTCGTAAGCGCAACGTGAACGATGAGTTCCTGAAGAACTGGATCGACGTCGTCGATTATCAGTAATATCTGAGCGATTTATTTCGCATCGGAGGCACAAGAAAACCCCGCAGCTCATATGGGCTGTGGGGTTTTCCTTTTAGATATCGAGGATGCCACAAGATAAAAGGACGGCCCCACATCTCCCCGATCTGGAGAAATGTGGGGCCGTCCCGTATATCGAACTACAAGCGAAATCGTCGATTAACGGCGGGCCGCCTTAACAAGCTCGGCAACCTTGGCGACGACCTCGTCGATCGCCACGTCCTCACGCTCGCCCGTGGCACGGTCCTTGAGCTCCACAGTACCATTCTTGAGGCCGCGCTTACCCAGAACGACCTGATACGGGAAGCCCATGAGGTCGTTATCGGCAAACTTAAAGCCGGGACGCTCGTCACGGTCATCGACGACAACCTCGATACCCTCGGCGCACAGGCCCTCGACGATTTGGTCGCAGACGGTTGCGCACTCCTCCTTCTTGGGATCGAGCGGAATCACCGCGACCTCGTACGGGGCAACGGAGACCGGCCAGACGATGCCGTGTTCGTCGTTGTGCTGCTCCACGACGGCAGCAAGCGAGCGGGACACACCAACGCCGTAGCAACCCATGATGAGCGGCTTCTCCTTGCCGTCCTCGTCCATAAAGGTGGCACCCATGGCCTCGGAGTACTTGGTGCCCAGCTGGAACACCTGAGAGACCTCGATGCCGCGGGCAGCAGAGAGCGGCTTGCCGCAGTGCGGGCAGGGATCGCCGGCAACGACGGTGACCAGATCTGCCCACTCATCGACGGTAAAGTCTCGCTCGGGGCAGGCACCGGTAAAGTGATAATCGACCTCGTTGGCACCGCAGGCCCACTGCTTGGACTCGCGCAGGCTCTCGTCACACACCAGACGGATGCCCTCGGGCAAGTTAACCGGTCCGATAAAGCCCTTGTGCAGACCGTTCGCCTGAAGCTCCTCGTCGGTCATCATGCGATAGCCCTTGCCAAAGACATGCTCGGCCTTGCAATCGTTGAGCTCGTGGTCGCCCGGGACAATGGCCACGACGGGCTTGCCCTCGGCGTCGATGAGTGCCAGAGACTTGCGCGTGCCGTTCTCGGGGAAACCGAAGAACTTTGCAACGGCCTCGATGGTGCCCATGCCCGGAGTCTCGACCTTGGTAAGCGCACCGTCGCCAGGACCCTCGGTCACAACGACCTTGGTGCTTGCGGCCTCATCGTCGGCTGCAAAGCCGCAATCGTCGCAGTAGACGAGCGAAGCCTCGCCGGCGTCAGCCAAAGCCATGTACTCGACGGAGGTATCGCCACCGATCTCGCCGGAGTCGGCGACAACGGGCAGAGCCTTGATGTAGCAGCGCTCGCAGATGTTGGCGTAGGCCTGCTTCATCTTGTCGTACTCCTCCTGCAGACTCTCCTGCGTGGCGGAGAAGCTGTAGGCGTCCTTCATGATGAACTCGCGGCCGCGCATCAGGCCAAAGCGGGGACGGAACTCATCGCGGAACTTGTCCTGAATGTGGTACAGGTTGACGGGCAGTTGCTTATAGGAGCGCAGCTCGTTGCGCACCAGGGCAGTCACGGTCTCCTCGTGGGTGGGGCCCAGCACGAACTCGCGACCATGACGGTCGTCAAAGCGCACAAGCTCCTTGCCATAGGCATCGATACGGCCGGACTCACGCCACAGCTCGGCATCGACCATAATGGGCATCATGAGCTCCTGGGCGCCGGCGGCGTCCATCTCGTCGCGCACGATATTCTCGATCTTGCGGATCGAGCGCCAAGCAAGCGGCAGGTAGGAATACAGACCGGCGGCCTCCTTGCGGATCATGCCGGCACGGAGCAGCAGGCGGTGGCTGGCGAGCTCAGCGTCCGCCGGATCCTCTTTAAGCGTCGGCGCATAGAGCTTAGACATATACATTGCTCGGGTCATTTATTTCTCCTCAATAAGTTTGTCGACCTCGGCCATAAGCGCGTCGACAATTTGATCCTCAGCTACTTTACCAATGATCTGGCCATGCGAAAAGAGCAGGCCCTGACCACGTCCGCAGGCAACACCCAGGTCGGCGTCAGATGCCTCTCCGGGGCCGTTGACCGCACATCCCATCACGGCGATCGAAAGCGGCGCGGAATAGTTCTTAAGCCGCTCGGTGACCTCCTCGGCGATGGGAATCAGGTTAACCTGGCAGCGGGCGCACGTGGGGCACGAGACAATCTCGGGACCACGGCGACGCAGGCCCAGCGACTGTAGAATTCCCCAGGCGACCGGCGGCTCCTCAGCCGGATCGGCCGTGAGCGACACACGCATGGTGTCACCGATGCCTTCGGAAAGCAAGATACCCAAGCCTACAGAGCTCTTGATGGTGCCCTGAAGCTTGGTCCCCGCCTCCGTCACGCCCAGGTGGAGCGGAACATGCGGTATCTCGCGCGACAGGGCGCGATAGGTATCAAGTGTCGTCTGTACGCGATGGGCCTTGGCGGATAGCACGATGTTGGTAAACCCACGGTCCTCAAAGTGCCGCACAAAGCGATCGCTCGACATCACGAGCTTTTCGGGCTGCGTGAGGTCGTCGCGCTCGGCAATATCTTGCTCAAGCGAGCCCGCGTTCACGCCAATGCGAATCGCGCAGCCCGCGGCACCCGCGGCATCGATGACGGCATCGACCTTAGCCCAATCGCCGATATTGCCGGGGTTGATGCGCAGCTTAGAGGCACCAGCCTCGACAGCGCCAATGGCAAGCTTATGGTTAAAATGGATATCGGCGACGATTGGCACCGGAGACTCGGCACAAATCGTGCGAAAGCCCTCGAGCGCAGCCTCGGTAGGCACGCTCACGCGCACGATATCGCAGCCAGCCTGCGCCAACGCGCACACTTGCGCAAGCGTTGCCTGGGCATCAGCAGTATCGGTGCAGGTCATAGACTGAACCACGACCGGAGCGCCACCACCGATCTGCACGCCGCCCACATGCACGGGGCGCGTCAACTCGCGAGGCAAAGGATGGGATAAAGACAATCCAAACACTCCCCTACAGAATAAATCGAAGGATGTCGGAACGAAGCATATAGACAAACAGCAGTGCAAAGAGCGCGATGCCGACATAGCTGACGATTGTCTGCACTTTGAGCGGCAACTCGCGGCCCGCAATCTTTTGAATGATCTCGATGACCAGCTTGCCGCCATCGAGTGGTGGGATGGGCAGCAGGTTCATAAAGCCAAGCGAGAACGAAATGAGGGCGGCAAAGGAAAGGAACGTGGCAGGGCCGGCAGCAGCGGCCTGTGAAGACATAACGCTAATACCCACGATCGAAGAAGACTGATCGAGAATCTCCATCGTATGCTGCGGCTGGAGCAGGCGCATCACGCCCTCCGCTGTCTGCGCAACATACGAGAAGGAGAGGCGCGCCGAGGTGATGGGGTCCAAACGGACCACCTGCGTAGAGGCATAAACGCCCAGACGTTCGTCCTCTTTGAGTGTGACCGAGGTCGAGCACTGCTTGCCATCGCGCTCATACTCAATAGCAATATCGTCCTTACCGGCAGCCTTGCCGATGGCATCGTAGACATCCATCCAAGTGGAACATGAGACACCGTCAACCGAAAGGATCGCGTCACCGCCCTCGATACCCGCCTTGGCGGCAATAGACCCCTCGTCAACCTGACCGATCACGTTGGTATCCATCGGCACGGTGACACCCGCAATGGAATAGATGCTCATAAGGAGCAAAAAACCCGTCAAGATATTGACGATAATGCCCGCGAGCAGCATAAAGGCGCGCTTGAGAAAGCCTTGGCCAAGATAGGTGTGCGAGCGCTCTTGCGCAAGGAACTCGGCCTCGCCGCACGGCAGCTCCCACACATCGCCCTCGGCAGTCGCATGTTCGCGATCGAAACGACGACCATCAAAGGTGGTATAGCCTGCCGTGTCTCGCGGCAACGTCTGATATTTGGTGGGATAGTAGCTCGGCGAGGGCTTCTCCCCTTCCTCATACCAGGGCGCGATGGAGCCCCAGCCCAGCAAAAGGGCGCATGCCTCGAGCACATCCTCCTCGGAAAGCTCGAGCTCGACAGCAAGGTCGGCCACGGTCACGCGACCATGACGATAGATAGCCGCGAGCACGCGGTCGGCGCACGAAACATCGGTCGGATCCATACCGCAGATGGCAGCGTAGCCACCCAGCAGCAGCGGGGTCACGCCAAACTTGGTTCCAATGCGACGCGACGTGTAATGGATGTCAAAGCGGCACGGCAGACCCAAAAAGAACTCGGTCACACGGACGCCGCAGGCACGCGCCGCCAAAAAGTGGCCGCCCTCGTGCAAAAACACGAGGACGGAAAGCATCAGCAGGCCCCAAAAGACCGATGAGAGAACGCTCAGAACAGTATCCATAAAACGAAAAAGCAATCCTTATGGGTTAGGAACGGGTTGCGGCGAGCACCTGCGCAGCCTTTTCACGCGCCCACGCATCGATGTCGCGAAGCTGCTCAAACGAATCGACCACCTGCATATCGTGGGCGTCCATGCAGGATTCCACAATGCGATCGATATCGGTAAAGCTGCAGCCATCGTGCAGGAAGGCATCGACGGCGACCTCGTTGGCGGCATTGAGAACGCACGGCATGGTGCCACCCGTCTTGCCGGCACGCTCGGCCAGTGCCAGACAGCGGAAGGTATCCATGTCGGCAGCATCAAACGTGAGCTGCCCCAGCTCGCGGAAATCGATACGAGGCGCCGGAGTATCCCAACGCTCGGGATACGAGAACGCGAACTGGATGGGGATACGCATGTCGGATGCACCGAGATGCGCCATCACGGAGCCGTCGGCGAACTCGACCATAGAGTGAATCTTGGACTGACGCTGCACGACCACGTTAATGAAATCGAGGTCGCAGTTAAACAGATGCATGGCCTCAATGCGCTCCAGGCCCTTGTTCATGAGGGTGGCGGAGTCAATGGTGATCTTGGCACCCATGGCCCACGTGGGATGCGCGAGGGCATCGGCACGCGTCACGCGATCGAGCTCGTCGCGCGTGCGGCCAAAGAACGGACCGCCCGAGCAGGTGAGCCAAATGCAGTGGGCCTCGCGCGGGTTCTCCCCCAGATAGCACTGGTAGATGGCGGAATGCTCAGAGTCGACCGGAATAAGCTGGCCCGGTTGCGCCAACGGCATAAGCAAGTCGCCACCGACGACGAGGGACTCCTTGTTGGCAAGGGCAAGGCGCTTATTCGAGGTCAAGGCCGCATGGCTCGCCTCGAGACCGGCGGCGCCCACAATAGCGACGAGCACGCAGTCGACATCGTCGCGACGCGCGAGCTCGCAAACCGCCTGCGCGCCAACGCCGAGCTGTGTGCCCTCGGGCAACTCCTGCAGCACGGCGTCATCGCCATGAGCGACATCGGCAACGGCAACCGCCGGAACCGAGAACTCGCGGGCAGCGGCAACGAGCTCCGAGGTGCTGGAATTAACGGACAGCGCCGTCACCTGCAGGCGATCGGCATGCTGGCGGCACACATCGAGCGCCTGGGTGCCGATAGAGCCCGTACAACCCAGGAAGGCAACGCGAAGGCGTCCATCGGGGCCATACGTCGTCTGGAAGGACATTACAGCACGCCTCCGATCATCAGCAACAGCTGTGCGGTGATGCAACCGAAGATAAGCGAATCGCTACGATCGAGCATTCCGCCGTGGCCCGGGATAAGGTTGCCGGAATCCTTGACGCCCACACCGCGCTTGATGCGGGACTCGATAAGGTCGCCGATAACGCCCAGAATAGACACGGCCACGCCGCACAGCAGCGCATAGGGCAGGCTGAGCTTGTAGAAGTGCGTCGCCCACAGGATGAGCCAAATCAAAACCGAGCCCAAGATGCCGCCGGCAAACCCCTCCCAGCTCTTTTTGGGGGAGATCTTGGGAACCATCTTGTGTTTGCCGATACGGCTGCCCACGATGTAGGCAAACGAATCGGAGACCCAAAGGGACGCGCAAACGCCCACTGAAAGCAGGGCGCCGGCAAAACCGGGCACGGCATCGCGCAGCAGCACGATAGCCGACAGCATAAAGCCAGTGTAGATGGGACCCATGAGCGTCACGGCCACATCAGAGATGCGGGTACGCGGCGACCAAACATACCAAATGCCCACAGCGAGCATCAGGGCAAAAAGCAGGGCATTCAGCAACATCGAATCGCCCAACGCCGACAGCGGAAAGAGTACGGCGGCAGCGATACCCATGCGCTCGTTAGCCATCTTGCCATCGAGCCTCGTCATACGGAAAAACTCATAGCAGCACAGACCGCTCATGACAGAAACAAAGATGGCCGTGGGCACGATACCCAAAACCAGGCACAGGATAAAGACAACGGCGTAGACGATACCGGCGGCGGCACGGATGATAAAGCCCGCCAGCCACGAACCGGTGCCGCTCTTTGCTGCAGGTGCTCCCGCAGCGGCAGCCTTGCGCGCAGGCGCCGCGGAAACTGGCGTCTTGGGAGCAGATGCCTTGGGACGATCGGACACGATTAAGCCTCCTCGGTCTTACTCAGTCCACCAAACCTACGGTCACGGCCCTGATAGGCCAAAATGGCGTCGACAAGGCCCCAACGATCAAAGTCGGGCCAATAGGTATCGGTGACGTAGAATTCGGAATAAGCCACCTGCCACAGCAGATAGTTCGAAAGGCGCAGCTCACCAGAGGTGCGAATCACAAGTTCGGGATCGGGAAGACCGGCGGTATAGAGGCGGGAAGCCACCATGTCGTCATCAATTGCGGCAGGGTCGATCTTACCGGCGGCAGCGTCGGATGCGATCTGACGGACAGCGCGGGTAATCTCGGCACGCGCGCCGTAGTTGACGGCAAGCGCCAGCGTCATACCGGTGTGATCGGCGCACTCGGCAAGACCGCGCTCAAAAACGTCGCGAGTCTTCTTGGGCAGCGCGGAAATGTCACCCAAAAAGACTACGCGCACATTTTCGCGCTTCAGAAGCGGCAGCTCGTCGATAAACGTCTTGGCAAACAGGTGCATCAGAACGTTGACTTCGTGCTGCGGTCGATTCCAGTTTTCGGTCGAAAATGCATAGGCCGAAAGCACGTCGACGCCCAGGCGCACGCAGGCGGTAATGATCTCGCGCAGCGAGACGATACCCGCCTTGTGGCCCTCAGTGCGTGCAAGACCGCGCGACGTGGCCCAACGACCGTTGCCGTCCATGATGCACGAGATATGGTGCGGAATGTTATTGAGGTCAAGGTCGGAAAAACCGACGCCCGCAGGGGCGTCGGCAAAGTACTCGACCAGTTTATGCTCGTCGTATTGCACCTTAGATCTCCATGACCTCGGCTTCTTTTTCCTTCAGAAGCTCCTCGACCTTGGCGACATACTCATCGGTGTGCTTCTGGACCTTGGCCTGCTCGCGACGGACATCGTCCTCGGTGAGCTCCTCATCGCGCTCGAGCTTGTTGTTGAAGTCGCGACGGATGTTACGGATAGACACCTTGGCCTGCTCGGCGTACTCGCGGCACTCCTTGACGAGTTCGCGACGGCGCTCCTCAGTGGGGGCCGGGAACGGCAGACGAACGACGGTGCCATCGGAGTTGGGGGTAATGCCCAAATCGGAAGCGCCGATGGCCTTGACGATAGCGTTGATGAGCGCCTTGTCCCACGGCTCGATGAGCAGCATGTGAGCCTCGGGGGTCTTGACGGCGGCAACCTGCGTGACCGGCGTGGGGACACCGTAATAATCGACGGTGATGTCGGACAGAATGTTGGCGTTGGCGCGACCGGTACGGACCTTGGAGAAGTTATGCTTGAGGGACTCGAGCGACTTGTCCATATGGGCGGTGATGTTCTCTGCCATGCTTAATCCTCCTGATAGACGAGCGTGCCGACGGGCTCACCCGCGAGCGCGCGCTTGACGGTGTCCTCGCCATCGATGTTGAGGACCAAAATCGGCATACGGTTATCCTGGCACAGTGCCGTAGCTGTGGAATCCATAACCTGCAGACCGCGGACGAGAACCTCGTGATAGGTAATCTTGTCAAAACGGACGGCATCGGCGCACTTGACGGGATCCTTGTCGTAGATGCCGTCAACCTTGGTGGCTTTAATCAGAATCTCGGCGCCGATCTCGCACGCACGAAGAGCCGCGGCGGTGTCGGTCGTAAAGTACGGATTGCCCGAACCGGCAGCGAAGATGACGACGTTGCCCTTGGACAGATGGTTGATAGCGCGGCGACGAATATAGGGCTCGCAGATCTCGTTCATCTGGATAGCGCTCATCACGCGGCAAGGAACATCGTTGTGCTCGAAGGCATCCTGCAGGGCGAGCGCGTTCATAACGGTTGCCAGCATGCCCATGTAGTCGGCCTGAGCACGCTCCATGCCACCGGCAGCGCCTGCCATGCCGCGGAAAATATTGCCGCCGCCGACAACGACGCCGACCTCATGGCCAACGGCGAGCAGCTCCTTGACCTGCTTGGCAAGATGATCGGTAACCTTGGGGTCGATGCCATATTGGCCGTCGCCCATCAGTGCTTCGCCGGAAAGCTTAAGAAGCACGCGTTTATATCGGATGTCGGACAAAGCGATCCTCCTTTAATTAGACTCTCAATATGATATCAAAGGCTCTGATAAGAGCCATGA
This sequence comes from Collinsella sp. AM29-10AC, assembly GCF_003469085.1. Lineage (NCBI taxonomy): Bacteria > Bacillati > Actinomycetota > Coriobacteriia > Coriobacteriales > Coriobacteriaceae > Collinsella > Collinsella sp. AM29-10AC. Next base: position 11,843 of record NZ_QSKB01000008.1, on the reverse strand, counting down.
AAAAGCAGGCTGTGAGTAAAACCCACAGCCTGCTCATTACCAGCTACAAGAGCTTATTTACTCGCCACGGACCAGACGGTCAAAGGCAACGACGGTAATGGTGTCGCCGAGCTCCTTGGAGACCTGCTCAGCGTACTTCTTGATGGTGAGGGAGCTGTCCTTGATGAACTCCTGCTCGGTGAGCACGGACTGCTTGTAGAACTTCTCCAGACGGCCAACAGCCATCTTCTCCTGGATAGCCTCGGGCTTGCCGGACTCGGCAGCCTGGGCCATGTAGATCTGCTTCTCGTGCTCGACGGTCTCGGCCGGAACCTGATCGCGGGTAGCGCAGATCGGGGCGACGGCGGCAACCTGAAGGGCAACGTCGTGAGCGAAGGTCTTGAAGGACTCAGCCTGAGCGGTCTCGGCCTTCTCGAAGGCGAACTCGACGAGGACGCCGATCTTACCACCCATGTGGATGTAAGAAGCGAGCGCGCCGTTCTCGGCCTTGCGGGCAGCGAAGCGGGAGATCTTCATGTTCTCGCCCATGATGTGAATCATCTCGGTGAGCTCGGAGGAAACGGTCTCCTCGCCCATCGGCTTCTCGAGCAGAGCATCGACGTCAGCAGGCTCGGTGGTGGCGACAACCTCGGCGACCTTGGAAGCAAAGCCGGTGAACTTGGCGTTGGAGCCAACGAAGTCGGTCTCGCAGGAGAGCTCGAGCAGAGCGCCGGTCTTGCCATCCTCGGAGACGAACGCGGCTACAGCGCCCTCGTTGGTCTCGCGGCCAGCCTTCTTGGCAGCCTTGGCGAGGCCGTTCTTACGCAGAACGTCGACAGCAGCGTCCATGTCGCCGTCTGCCTCGACGAGAGCCTTCTTGCACTCCATCATCGGGGAGTCGGTCATCTCGCGGAGCTGCTTGACCATAGCGGCGGTAATCTGGGCCATTGTGGTTCCTTTCAAAGAGATGAAAAAGAATTAACTAAGACTGATTTACTCGGCCTTGGGCTCAGCGGCCATCTCGGCCTCGGAGACCTGCTCCTTGCCGGAGCCAGCGAGGCAGGCGTCAGCCATGAGCTCGCACATAAGGGTGACAGCGGAGATAGCGTCATCGTTGCAGGGGATGCCGTACTCGACCTCGTCGGGATCGGAGTTGGTGTCGATCAGAGCGACGACGGGGATGTTCAGGCGCTGGGCCTCCTTGATGGCGTTCTCCTCGCGCTTGGTGTCGATGACGAAGAGAGCCTGAGGCAGGCCCTTCATGTCGCGGGCGCCACCGAGGTTGGTCTGGAGCTTGGTGAGCTCCTTACCGAGAACAGCCTGCTCCTTCTTGGGCAGAACAGCCATGCGGCCGTCCTCGACCATGGCCTCGAGCTCCTCCATGCGGTTGATGCGAGAGCGGATGGTGACGAAGTTGGTCAGCATGCCGCCGAGCCAACGCTGGTTGATGTAGGGCATGTTGGCGCGCTCAGCAGCGTTCTTGACGGCCTCCTGAGCCTGCTTCTTGGTGCCGACGAACAGCACGTTGCCACCCTTGGCGACGTTCTTGACGAAGGTGTAGGCCTGATCGGCGTCGAGGATGGTCTGCTTGAGGTCGAGGATGTAGATGCCGTTGCGCTCACCGAAGATGAACGGCTTCATCTTGGGGTTCCAGCGACGGGTCTGGTGACCGAAGTGGCAGCCGGCCTCGAGCAGGGTGCGGATATTAATCTTGGTAGCCATGTTAAACCTCCTGTGGTTTGCCTCCGCGCGGGGTCATCCTCCAAAACCAACCCGGACATGTGCTACCAAAGCCCGGGCACCACGGTATGAAGTAGCCGCGCGTGCGTGATAAAAACATGTTGCCGTGAAGCAACCTGATGAATGATAGCAGGAATGCTTCTTCCTGCCAACCCGCAATCAAAACCACACACCTGAGTGCGGCGCGGGACGTCCCAGCCACTATTCGCCTCGGGGATGGGCTTGAGCCACGGCACGTTTGAGCCGATCGGGCGTGAGATGCGTGTAGATCTGCGTCGTGGACAGGCTCGCATGACCCAGCAGCTCTTGAACCGAGCGCAGGTCCGCGCCGCCCTCGAGCAAGTCGGTCGCAAAGGTATGGCGCATCGCATGCGGGGCGATGTCGGCCGGAATGCCGGCGAGCGTCGCCAGCATATGAAACCGCCGCCTGAGCATGGCGGCACTCATGCGATTACCGCGCGCCGATATAAGCAGCGGATGCGGCCCGGTAGCGGGGTCACGACGCTTTGCCTGAGCGAGCAACTCCGGCCTCCCCTCCTCAATATAGAGACGCGTCGCCTCGAGCGCACGACGATACAGAGGGACGATACGTTCTTTGCTCCCCTTGCCCCACAGGCGCAGCGTGCGTTCGGACCACGCAATGGACTCCACATTGAGTGCTGCGAGCTCAGAGATACGGGCGCCCGAGGCATAGAGCAGCTCGAGCATCGCCGCATCGCGCAGTCCCGCGGGTGTTGAGGTATCAGGCGTCTTGAGCAGCGCCTCCACCTGATGGGTCGTCAGCACACCGGGTAGATCGCGCGGGAGCTTGGGCGAGGAAATTGCCGAGACCACATCGCCCTCCACGACCCCCTCGGCAGCCATCCACCGATAGAGCGAGCGAATGGCAGACAGGTGTGCCGCAAGCGTTCGGGGAGTCACCTGCTCACGCGAAAGCTCGGCAAGATAGCGACGAATGGTGCGCACGTCGGCAGCGAAAGAATCTATATTCTCACGCTCGCACCAGGCAGCAAAGCGCTCCAGCCTCGAGCCATAGGCCGTCACCGTGTTGGGAGAAAGTCCCTCGACGCGTGAGATATAGGCAATAAACGAGTCGACGGTGTCGTACAGGTCAAAGGCTATGACCGGTCGCCTCCAAACAGATCGGGGCGAGTGGCCAGATAGGCATCAAGGGCCTCGAGCGCACGGTCCGCATAGGCCTGGTAGCGGTCGCGCTTGCTGCGGCGCTTACCATCCTCGAGTGGCGGCACCAGGCCAAAGTTGACATGCATAGGCTGATAGCCCACCGTGGCCGGATCGGTAGCATAGCCCACGAGCGCGCCCAAAGCACCCACGCGCGGCAGCTCGACGGGAGCGGCCCCGACAGCCTCGGCATAGGTGTTGAGTGCCGCGAGCAGACCTGTCGCCACGGCTTCCATGTACCCCTCGGTGCCGGTGATCTGACCGGCCAGGCGCACGCCGGTACCAGGCACGGCAAAGGTGCCATCGAGCACGTGCGGCGCATCGACAAAGGTATTGCGGTGCATGACACCGTAGCGGAAGAACTCGGCGTTCTCCAGACCCGGCACCATATGGAAGACGCGCTTCTGCTCGCCAAAGGTCAGGTTGGTCTGGAAGCCCACCAGGTTATAGGCGGTCTTCTCCTTGTTCTCGGCACGCAGCTGAATCGCCGCCCAGGGACGACGACCGGTTCGCGGGTCGGTGAGGCCGACGGGCTTCATGGCGCCAAAGCGAATGGCGTCCTTGCCGGTGCGCGCAACTTCCTCGGCAGGCTGGCAGGCCTGGAACAGATCGCCGCCCTCAAAGTCCTTGAGCACCACGCGGTCGGCCGTGGTAAGCGCCTCGATAAAGGCCTCGTACTCTTCCTTGTTGAGCGGAGCGTTGAGATAGTCGCCGCTCCCCTGCTCCTCGTAGCGCGACTGCGAGAACAGCACGTCCATATCGAGCGTGGAGGCATCGACGATCGGCGCCGCGGCATCGAAGAACGCAAGGGCGTCGCCACCGACGAGCTTCACGACCTCTTCGCTCAACGCCGGCGAGCACAAGGGGCCGGCGGCAATGACCACGTGACCTTCGGGAATCTGCGTGACCTCGCCGTGAACGATCTCGATATTGGGACGGGCGGCAACCTCGTCCTCGACAAGCTCGGAAAACTTGACGCGGTCGACCGCCAAGGCGCCACCGGCGGGAACAGCCGCGCGATGGGCGCAATCGAGCAGGACCGAACCCATGCGCTCAAGCTCGGCCTTCAGCAAACCAGCCGCGGAATCCGGACGGGTCGACTTAAACGAATTGGAGCAGACGAGCTCTGCCAGGTGATCGGTATGGTGGGCCGGGGAGCTCACCTGGGGGCGCATCTCGCACAGCTTTACGGCAAACCCGCGATCTGCCAGCTGGATCGCGCACTCCGATCCCGCCAGACCGCCACCGATAACCGTCACCTGATCGAACTGCATCTGCAAACACCTTTCTAATTGACACGTTTTCCATTGTGACCGAAGGGCGTCTGGGCGTGAAGGGCAAACTTGGAGGGCGCATACCTTCCATCCATCATGCGCTCGATAAGGCCCTCGAGCTCAAGCGAACCCAGGAGCTTAAGTACGCCGACGGCATCAAGCGAGACGAGCGCCGCAATGTCATCGACCTTGAGCGGAGAGGCGATGAGCGCATGCATCACGGTCTGCTGCGTTGGATCCAGGTCGGCAATGCCGGGAGCATCGGGGCGCGAGTAGCGCAGGGTGCCGTAGATGCGTGAGATAGCCATCTCGATAGATTCCTCGTCGATGATGCAGCAGGCACCGTTCGCAATGAGGTAATTCGTGCCACGCGACTCGGGCGATAGGATCGACCCCGGCACGGCAAGAAGTTCGCGCCCCAAATCCATAGCAGCCTCGGCTGTAGAAAACGTCCCGGAAGGCATACCCGCCTCGGATACAAAGAGGGCTTGCGACAGGGCCGCGATCACGCGATTGCGGCGCGGAAAGGCAAACTTGCGCGGACCCATGCCCCACGGAGAGATCGACACGATCGCGCCGCCCGTATCGAGCGTGCGAGTAATAAGCCCCGCGCTCGAACGCGGGTAAACCACGTCGGCGCCCGTCCCTAGCACCACGACGTGTTTGCCGCCGGCGTTGACCGCAGCCCAACCCGAGGCCTGGTCACAACCGACCGCGCCGCCCGAAACAACCGTCACTCCCGCCTCGACCGCCATCTTTGCCGCAAGCTCTGCCACGGCAAGACCATACGGAGAGGCCTTGCGCGCGCCGATGATGGAGAGCGCAGGCGTCGAAAGCACCTCGGGGTTGCCGCGCACAAAGAGCGTCTGGGGTACATCAGATAGCTCCAAAACGGACTCTGGATACAACGCGTCACCTGGATGCAGTTCGAAGGTCCCCTCGGCCATCATTGGTCCCTCCTTCCCTGGTACATCGCCGCCTCGAGCACGTGATCCTGCGTCACCTGCTCGCTCTCGGCGACATCGGCGATGGTACGTGCGATACGCACCAGGCGCACGATGCCGCGGCCCGTGAGATGCGTGCGCTTCGACAGGCCGAGCACACACTTCTCCGCCGCATCATCGAGCTCAAAGGTCGAAACGACGCCGTCAATGGACCGCGTCTCGTCATCCTCGACCTCGGCATCCGCATCGTCCATACGGGACTCGCGCCAGGCGCGAAAGGCGCGACCGCGCACAACGTAGTCACGCAACTCGGCCGACGACATACCCTCCGCACCCTCGATAATCACTTGGGGGTCGGGACGGGTCACATCGATCATCATGTCGATACGGTCGGCTAAAGGACCGCGCAGCTTTGCCCGATAGCGCTCCACCATCGATGCCGAGCAGCGGCATGGCACCTCGCGATCGCCCAAAAAGCCGCAGGAGCAGGGATTGCTCGCGGCCAGCAGCTGAAAGCGCGACGGGAAGGTAAAGGCCCCGTCGACGCGTACGATCCTCACATAGCCGCGTTCGATGGGCTGACGCAGCGTCTGCAGCACACCCGTGGGAAACTCGGCAAGCTCGTCCAAAAAGAGCACGCCGCCATGAGCCAGGCTGATCTCACCCGGATGCACCGGGCGTCCTCCGCCAATGAGACCCGCCGTTGAAATACTGTGATGGGGGCTTCGAAACGGCCGATGACCTGCCAATAAGCCATCGATGTTCTCGCCCAAGACCGAATGGATGCACAGCGCCTCCTGCTGATCCTCAATGGAAAGCTCGGGCAGGATGCCGGTCATACGGCGCGCAAGCATCGTCTTGCCCGATCCCGGGGACCCAATCATGAGCAAGCCGAGTTCTCCTGCCGCCGCAAGCGCCATGCCGCGTTTAGCGACTTCCTGCCCCAGTACGTCGGCATAGTCGAGCTCGGGCTCAAAGGTCGCCTCGACGCCCTCGGAATCCAGATAGTGCCGAGCCGCCTCGCCCATGCCATGGGCAAGCTGAGACAAATGATCGATGAATCCACAATCCACGCCCGCGAGCGGCACATGCTGATCGGACCTGCCGGCGATAAAGGACAGCCCCATATCACGCGCCAATAGCTGAAACGCCACCTCGCCCTTGACGGGAAGCACCGTACCGTCCAAGCCGAGCTCGCCGGCGATAAGGCAGCGATCGAGGTTGTCACGGGGAATCTGCCCATCGGCCGCCAGAACCGCGATGGCGATGGGCAGATCAAAGCCGCTACCGGTCTTGCGAATATCGCCGGGTGCCAGGTTGACGGTAATGCCAGAGCGCGGGATCTCGAAGCCTGCCGAGCGCATAGCGCACCGGATACGCCCGCGCGACTCCATCACCTCCATACTCGGAATGCCGAGCATCTGGATGCCCGGAACGCCACCGGCAAGCGAAACCTCGACGGTGACGGGAATTGCCTCGACGCCGCGGATACAGGCCGCGTGTACGGCAAACGTCTCAAACGCCATCACGACACCTGCCAATCGAACGCATTGTACTGGTGCTCAATCTCGGCGATATGCCCGCCGCGGATGGTGACGCCCACGGCATCGAAGCGAATCGACCTGAGCGGATAGTGCTCCATGAGATAGTAACTTGCGATACGGCGATACCGACGCTGCTTTTGGGCGTCCACGGCCTCCTCGGGAAAGACCCGCGTGGTGCAATCCAGGGCGACGCGTCTCGTCTTGACCTCGGCCATCACCACGACATCATCGAGCTCATCGAGCAGCACCAGATCGGCTTCGCCCTCAATGCAACGATAGCCCTGCTCCAACAAGGTGTATCCACGCTCGTTAAAGTAATCGATGGTGATCAGCTCGCCCAGCATGCCGAGCTCGCGGGGACTGAGCCCCTTGATAAACTCGGGCGTAATCGCCCCGCAGTCGAGCTCGCCGTCTTCCCAGCGCTCCTTGAGTTGCTGCGTCTTGCTCTTTTTGCTTGCGGCACACATGGGGTCTCCTTTCCCGCACACTGCATTGCCCCGATGATGAGGGCGCCTTTCATGCGGGTAAGTACCGGAAACAAACCAAAAGCTGACCAAATACCGACAAAAAACGGGCCGTACGCAACTATCACGTTGCACACGGCCCGCTACCAGCAGGTTTATAAAACGCCAGAGGTCCCTGTCTCCACAATTGGCCTAGAAAAGGCGCTCAGTCTGCAGAAAGTTTCCGCAAAAGCTCACACGATGCAGCGGACAAAGTCCATGTTTGCGAATCGCCTCGATGTGCTCGGGACTTGCGTAGCCCTTCGACTCGGCCAAATGATACTCGGGGTACTCGGCGTCGTACTCGACCATCATCTCGTCACGCGTGACCTTGGCCATGATGGACGCCGCGGCGATACAGGCGATTTTGGCATCGCCCTTCACCACGTCGCGCTCGTTGGGAACGGCGCCCAAGGGGTTACCGTCCATAAGCACGCAATCGGGCTCGAGCCCCGTATCGGCCACGGCGCCCGCGACGGCAGCGCGGATGGCGCGGGCCATGCCCATATCGTCGATATCGGCAGGCGCGATATGGCAAAAACCAATCGCCGTCGCGACCTCGGCAATCTTCACCGAGAGCAGCTCGCGGCGCGCCGGCGTGAGCTTTTTGGAATCGTTGATGCCCCAGACGCGCGGCTCCATGGGAAGGCACACGGCGCACACCGTCAAAGGACCGGCCACCGAGCCGCGACCCACCTCGTCGACACCCACGACCACGCCATCCCCACCGAGCTCGTGCATCAGCTCGTACATACCGTTGACGCGCTCGCGCTCGGCAAGTTCCTTGGCATGGCGCTTAAGGGCGCGCTCGCAAGCCTTGATCACTTGCTGGCGCGGATCCTCGCGATAATGCTCCACGAGGGCGGGGATCTCCTCAAACGTGGCGCTCGCCAGCTCGCCGGCAACCTGCGATGCCGAAACCGAGCTCGTCATGTTGGCCATATCGGGGCCTCCTTGCATGCAAATCAGATAAAAAGAAGGGCCACCCGAAGGTGACCCTTTTGTCCAAACGAGTGGACAGACGCTGCGATCTTCTTAGCGCTTCTCGGGGATGCGAGCAGCCTTGCCCACCTTGTCGCGGAGGTAGTACAGCTTGGCGCGACGGACGCGACCATGACGGACGACCTCGAGCTTGGCGATCTTGGGGCTGTGAAGCGGGAAGGTACGCTCAACACCGACACCGAAGGAAATCTTGCGGACGGTGAAGGTCTCACGGGCACCGGCGCCGGCCATGCGGATGACGTCACCCTGGAAAACCTGGATGCGCTCGCGGTCGCCTTCCTTAATGCGGTAGTGAACCTTGACGTTGTCGGCAACGCGGACCTGCGGGATGTCCTCGCGGATCTGCTGACGCTCGATTGCGCGGATGTAATCCATGTGCAATTCCTTACTCTTCTAGAGGTGCCGTACCACCTTGGCCGGCACGTAGTTGAACAAACGTATTCGAGTATACACGCGCGGGTTTCTGCTGCAAGAACAATTTTTTGCGCAGACAAAAAGACAAAACCCGCACATGATAACCGCCCGCTTCACGAATGAGACGGGCGGTATGAGGGGGGGCTACGCTAGGCGTCTAAACGCTAAACGCTAGGCGGAACGCTTGGCCTCGAGCTTGGCCTGGGCGGCAGCTAGGCGCGCGAGGGGCACGCGGTAGGGCGAGCAGGACACATAGTCCACGTCGGCCACGTTAAACAGGCCCTTGATGGACTTGGGGTCGCCGCCGTGTTCGCCGCACACGCCAAAGTGCATGTCGGGATTGGTGGCGCGGCCCTTCTCGACGGCCAAGCGCACGAGCTCCAGCACCGCCGTGTCGATGGTCTCGAAGGGGTTGTCCTTCAGGATCTTCTTGTGCAGGTACAGCGGAATGAACTTGGCCTCGGCATCGTCGCGGGAGAAGCCGAAGGTCGTCTGGGTGAGGTCGTTGGTGCCAAAGCAGAAGAAATCTGCGTGATGGGCGATCTCGTCGGCGACCATGCAGGCGCGCGGCAGCTCGAGCATCGTGCCCACGGGAATGTTGAGCTCGACACCTTCCTCGGAGGAAACCTCGGCGATGGCACGCTCAATGACCTCGCGGGTCTGGACATGCTCTGCCGTGATGGAAACGAGCGGAACCATGATCTCGGGGCGTGGGTCGACACCATCCTTGATAAGGCGGGCAGCAGCCGTGGCCACGGCGCGGACCTGCATGAGCGGCAGATCGCCAAAGACGACGGACAGGCGCACGCCGCGCAAGCCCAGCATGGGGTTGGACTCGACCATGCCGTCAATGCGACGTAGGCGGGCGCGCAGGGCAGTGAGCTCCTCCTCGGGAGCGCCGGCGGCCTCCTTCTTGGTGATGGCGACCTCGAGCTCGCGAGGATTATCCAGGAACTCGTGCAGCGGCGGATCAAGCAGGCGAACGACCACATCGCGACCGGACATGGTCTTGAACATGGCTAGGAAGTCCTCGGTCTGGACCTTGAGCAGGTCGGCCAGGGCCTGCTGCTTCACGGCCTCGTCGTCGGACAGGATGAAGCTCTGGATGATGTTCTTACGATCGCCCAGGAACATGTGCTCGGTGCGGCACAGGCCGATGGCCTCGGCGCCAAACTCGAGGGCGAGTGCGGCATCCTCAGGGTTGTCGGCGTTGACGCGCACATGGTTGGCGTGGCCACAGGTCTCGTCCAGGCGAATCTCGTCGGCCCAGGACAGGATGGTGTCCAGATCGCCGGTGAGTTCAGCGGAGACCAAATCGACAGCGCCATCGACGACGATGCCCTGGGTACCGTCGATGGAGATGACATCGCCCTCGTGCAGTACGCGGTCGCTGCCATCGATGTGCACGACCTTCTCGGCGGCGTCGATGTGGAAGCGCTCGACACCGCAGACGCAGGGTGTACCCATGCCGCGGGCGATAACGGCTGCGTGGCTCGTCTTGCCACCATGGCTGGTGAGGATGCCCTCGGCAGCGACCATGCCCTTCAGATCGTCGGGGTTGGTCTCCCAGCGAACCAGGATAACCTTGTGACCCTCGGCGGAACGCGCAACGGCGTCATCGCTCGAGAACACAACCTCGCCCACGGCGGCACCGGGGCTGGCGTTAAGGCCGGTAGCAAGTGCCTCATACTTCTTGGAGGCATCGAACTGCGGGTGCAGGAGCTGATCGAGCTGTGCGGGGTCGATGCGCCCCACGGCTTCCTCGCGCGTGATCAGGCCCTCCTCGACCATCTCGATGGCGATGCGCAGGGCGGCCGTGGCGGTACGCTTGCCCACGCGGGTCTGGAGCATCCAGAGCTTGCCCTGTTCGATGGTGAACTCGATATCGCACATATCGCGATAATGATCCTCGAGGGTCAGGAACACGCGCTCGAGCTCCTCACCTGCAGACTCGAGGCCCGGGGTGGTCTTGAGGTCGGCGATGGGCTCGGTATTGCGGATGCCGGCGACGACGTCCTCGCCCTGGGCGTTAACCAGAAAGTCGCCGTAAAACTCCTTGGTGCCGTCGGCCGGGTTGCGCGTGAAGGCGACGCCGGTCGCGGAGGTCTCGCCCTTATTGCCAAAGGCCATAGCCTGAACGTTGACGGCGGTGCCGAGTTCGTCGGAGATACCATGCTGCTTGCGGTAGATGCAGGCGCGCTCGTTCATCCAGCTGCCAAAGACGGCCTGGATGGCAAGACGCAGCTGGAGCTCCGGGTCGTGCGGGAAGACGGGCTTGCCGTCAGCGACCTCGAGCTCGGGGTACAGGGCGGCCTCGACGTTGTCGGAGAAGATCCCCTTGAAGGTCTCGACGAGCCCCTGCAGGTCCTCGGCCGAAAGCTCGGAATCGACGCGAACGCCGGCGACCAAGCGTGCCTGGGTCAGAGCGTTCTCGAACAGGTCGGCGTCGACGCCCATGACGACGTTGGAGAACATCTGGATAAAGCGGCGGTAGCTATCCCAGGCAAAACGCGGGTTTTGCGTCTGGGCGATAAGGCCCTGAACGGAATCGTCATTGAGGCCCAGGTTGAGGACTGTGTCCATCATACCGGGCATGGAGAACGGAGCGCCCGAGCGAACCGACACGAGCAGCGGGTCGGAGGCGTCGCCGAGCTTCTTGCCACAACGGGCCTCGAGGTCGGCCTCAGCGGCAACGATCTCATCGAGTGCGCCCTCGGGCCACACGTTGCCGGCACCGGAGTACTCGACACAAGTCTGGCAGGTAATGGTAAAGCCACCGGGAACCGGCAGGCCGATGCGGCTCATCTCGGCAAGGTTTGCGCCTTTGCCGCCAAGCACGAAGTACATGGACTTGTCGCCCTCGGTGACACAGGTGCCCTGGGCGTCGGTTCCAAAACGGTAAACCCTCTTGCAATCGCTCACGATACTTCCCCTTCCATGCGCTTACGCGCACGACCGTGGTAACGAATCGACCCGCCGGATGCGGGCCGTGAGGGAACTATACGGCGGGTTTTGGGCAGGCTTGAGCAGAGGGTGCGCGGTTTGGTAAACGTGCTAAAACTAGCGGTAAACGGTAGGTAAAGTTGGTTACCTTATGAAGATACCACTACAAGAAGAATGCAGGTCAGATGCGATGTTTTTGCTAAATCGCTTTATCAATTCAGGCTATTTAGCCACTCCGATGATTTTTCTGGGACGGGGATTAAAAAAGGCTCTGTTAGACCAAGATTGACATACATGTGTCCCCACGGTGCCATATCG